>CAZXNN010000415.1:0-3285 GCA_964641915.1 uncultured Nitrospira sp.
TGCTGCTGGTGCGCTTAAATAACTTCCAGAAGCTTGGTTTGGAATGAGATGTGATGCAATAGGTCGGGTTACACCTGTCGCTTTCGAAGTTGCATGGATCAAACTGAACCTTGTAGAGTTTCTGCAGCATATGAATGCATGAGATATGGAGGCTGCCGATGACCGCACGTGCATTAGCTTTGGAAAAACAAGCGCGTACCCTTCCTGCGACGGAACGTGAGCGGTTGGCTGAGCGTTTGCTCATCGAGATGACAGGTGAGCCTCTTACGGCAGTAGACGAAGCATGGGTCACAGAGGCAGAGAAACGTTTTTCGGCATGGAAACGGAAAGGAACGAAGACCGTGTCCGTAACAAAGGCGTTGCGGGATATCCGTAAGGAACTGCTTCGTTGAGAATTCGCCTCGATCTTGCGGCCAAACAGGAAATCAGTCAGGCCGCAGCGTTCTATGAAGAGTGTCGTGAGGGACTGGGGCAAGAATTCCTGCATGCGATTGAATCGGCCTTCGGCCAGATTCAGCAACATCCTGCCGTCTGGCGTGCTCTGAGGGGGCGCTTCCGACGGTATCTTCTCCAACGGTATCCCTATGGTGTGATCTATACCATTGAAGGCGAGACTATCTTTGTGGCGGCGGTGATGCATTTGAAGCGCAAGCCTGGGTATTGGGTTTCACGAGTCACGAGTCGGTAAGCTAGTCCTTGCTTGTTTTTCCTCTGAGCGCTTCGCTATACTTCCACCACTATGAGTATTCGAAAAGGCGGCGGAGATTGGGAGCCGATGTTGCTGGGGATTGAACCCCGGAACTGCAAGGTGTGCCACGAAGGGCTCTATCGGAATAAGACCTTCTTCACCGGCGGCTGGTCCCGTTGTGCGCTCTGCGACGAGTTCGTCCACTATAGCTGTCTCGCCAGCGGCAAGGTGTCGTTTCTCAAAGCCCGTCCGCGTGTGTGCAAGGCTTGCCGCGCGGCTCAAGAGGGCACCCCCTCTCCTTCGCCCGCGAAGGATGAGACCCCGGCTGCCGTCGGGTCGTGACCTCCAATTCCCCGTCGAATCAAGTTCCGTCCAGAACCGATTGGCACGCCTATTTTTCTGAAGCGATCCGGCTGGCGTTGGCTCCGCTGGTCCTGCTCTTCGCGGGTTTTTTTACGTCCAACTTTATCATCAGTGGTCAGTACACCTGGCCGCGGACGAGCCGGACGCTGGCGCTGACGCTGACGGTCCTCATTCTCTCCTACGAGTTTGTCTATAAAGAGCAGCTCGCGCGCCAGGCTTCACCCGAGCGGGCAAAATCTGTGCTGCTCTATTCCTGCGTGATCCCCTATCTGGTCGGTATCCTTGTGATGTTCGCCTTGTGGAAGCTCTAGTGGACCTGCCCGGCAGAGGATAGACAATGGCTCAGGTCATTCGAAGCGGCGCATTTCTCCAGCAATGCTGGTCGGTCCATCCACTCTGTGTCACGGTGAAGCGGATCGCCGACGAGCGCACGGTCGTGCTGCTCTGCAGTTCCTGCCGTTCCGCGCATCATTTGCAGTGTGATTCGGTGGTTGCTCAGCAATCAGCGGCGCAGGGTGAGGGGGAAGCGTCGGCTCCCACCGTAGCCAATGAGAGCGACGGGCTGACGAAACTTGCCGACTGTATCGTTGCCCATCGACCGGCCCTGTCCTTGCGTGAGATGGATGTGTTTGAAGACCGCGTGCTGATCCGTTGCGCCGACTGCCGGTGCCACTACGATCTGGCGGTCTCGCAGTTTGAAATGCGTCAGAAATAAACCATCATCTTTCACTCTCTCCGCCGTAATCTTTACGCATGACTCTCCCGCTCTCATTGACCGATGAAGAGGCCGCGCTGGTGGCGGATGCGCAATTCTTTCGCAAGAAAGAGCGGATTTCGGCGAAAGTGCGGGCCCAGCTTGATGCCACCTATGCGGGACTGATGGAAGAGTTAGGTCACGCCAGTCTAATCGCGCCGCCGGGGTTTAATTCTCGTGCGCATCAGTTCGTCAAAGGCGAACAGCTCGAATCGTTTCCCTACCAATATCTCGATTATCCCAAACATTTCGATGGGGGCAACAAGTTCACCTTCCGGACGCTCTTCTGGTGGGGCCATCATCTGGCCTGCGCGTTGATCCTCGAAGGGGATGGTATCAAGCCGTACAAGAAACACATCGTTGATCGGTTTCATCAGTTGGCCGGGCGGGAATTGGAATTGTCGCTGGCCCCGACGTTGTGGGAGTGGAAGCGGGGGGAAGGCTATACCCTGCCGATCACGCACGACCGCAAGGCGCAGATCGCGTCGGTGTTGGCCGAGCGGCGGTTTCTCAAGATCGTGCGGTTCGTGCCGATGACCGATCCCCGGCTTGCAGCCGGGTTGCTCCCCGACCTGAGCCGGGAGGCCTTTCGGTCGATGCTACCCATTGTGGCGGCTTGATAGCCCGGCATTTCTGGAATTGTCTCTGGATGCCAACTTGGGTAGACTGGGCCAGCGTCGGCGCATTATATGTTTAGCGTGAGGAGGCGTCCGTGAAATCAATGATGCTGCGGCAGGTGATGGGAGTGAGTCTGGTCGGAGTCATGGCCGTGATGGCCGGATGTGTGGGAAAGGGAGAGACGCGCTATCTCGACGTCAGGACGCCGACGGCCGCCGCTCCGTCTCCCGAACAAGAGCCGGTCAAGATTGTGATTGAACCGTTTGAAGATCGCCGTGATGACAAGACGCGGGTGGGACAGCGGACGCACCTCTGGGGCGGCACGACGGTATTTAATGTGGCCGGGGAGCGTCCAGGAGAAGTGATTGCCCAAGCTCTGGCGGATCGTCTGAAGAACCGCGGCTGGCGGGGACGCCCCTGGAAAGTGCAAGTCGGCCGGAGTATGGATGTCCCGGATGCCGACATTATTATCAGTGGCCAGGTATCTGAATTCTCGGCGACGGCCAAGAGCCGGGTGTTTTCGACCGTGATCAACGCCAGTAACAAGTTCAGCATTCAGGCGCGCAATGTAGGGGATACCAGTACAACGATTCGAAGCGTCGAGGGTGCGCAACGTACCACGGTCTTCTGGTTTGCCGAGGAAGATGTCCAGGAATTGTTGGCGGCAACCTTGAAAGACGGCATCGATCGGTTCATTGCGGATACGATGGTGACGGACCGGGCACTACGGCCGGCGCATTAAACGGGATGCTGAAAACGTCCGCCAGCGGCGTTCTCGCATCGTTCAGACCCTCAACGTACCAAGTCTACTGGAGGAAAGGCACCTCTCCGCTCGCATATGATCGAAGCGAGCGGCTCAAGC
>CAZXNN010000416.1:0-3281 GCA_964641915.1 uncultured Nitrospira sp.
TTTGAAAAATGGGAGTGCTCGGTTTCATTGCCGAGCACTCCCATTTTGCTTCTCACCGTAGACTGTTTATTTGAGCGCCTGCCTTACCTCTTCCTCACCCATCGAGTCCGGCTGCTTCCCTTCCGGTACCACCGCCTGGCGTACCCACAGCGACCGCATAAGTTGCCCAGCAATCTCGGCCGTCCCCTTCCGGCCGGCTTCATCACCATCAAGCATGAGCCAGACTGCTTTGAAGTGCGTACCTAAGAGTTCCTGCTGTCGCTCTGACATCGAGCACCCCATCAGAGCCACGCACGGGAAGCCAGCGGCCGTAACCTTCATGCAGTCAAAGAATTCCTTCCACCACCACGACCAGCCGCCGCTTGTTTTCCTCTCCGGCCGCCCGGTGCAGATTGAACAGCTCGAGCGATTTGTGAAATCCGACCGGCAGCTTGTACTTCGGCTCTGTCCCATCCACCGACCGACCGGCATACGCGACCAGCTCACCTTTGCGATTGTGAATTGGAAAAACTACGCGCCCGGACATCGAGCCCTTGCCCGGAAAAAATCCAGCGCCGAACTTTGCCGCGAGCTCCGGACTGACTCCCCGACCGGCCAGGTACGCATGAGATGAATCCACACCGCGAAGCTCGAAAGTTAGCGGCTTGTTGACCGTCTCCTCTTTCGCACTTTCCACAGCGGCAGGAGACACAGACTTCGTTGCACTCTCTCCCCTGCCCTGCCCGTTGCTCGGTGCGTCCGTACTCGAAACAGAAAACCACTCCGCGAGCTTCACCGCCGCATCGCGTACCGTACAAGTTTCCATTGCCGGTCGTTTCTGCAAGCTGGTGTGATGGAGAACGGGCTGGTGAGTTCGGTGGATGAGGGGACGCCACAGGGCGGACCACTCTCCCCATTGCTGAGCAACATTGTGCTCGACGAGTTGGATCGAGAGCTGGAAAGGCGAGGTCTGCGCTTTGCACGGTATGCGGACGATAGTGCGCCACGAGCGCAAAGGGCCGAGGAGGGCCCAATGTGTGGAACTGCTTGATCGATGAGGGAAGGCCCCTCGGAACCGGCTGGCAGGAGCAGGTTCCAAACCACCTCCGGCGGCTGTGGTCAAAAGCCATGGTCGTGAGCGCGGAAGGAAAAGGCCTGGGAAGAACCAGGTCAGGTGACTGGCAAGAAGAGGACCGTAAGGGAACCACTGATGACATGTCGAAAGCGTAGGAACGATGTCAAAACCGCGGGGGTGTCGTTAACGCGGGACGAGCTTCGGCGATGGCCTGTTTACGGACCGGAGCGGCATCCGGCATTGAGGTGGCCTGATCTTGTCGGGGGCGGTCAAGCGGAACGTGGGAACCTGGACTTCGATGCAAACGGAGAAGCCACGAGTGGAAGAACCACAAGGGCGAGAGTACGGAAGCGGAGCCCAGGGGCGGAACAACCCGTAGTAGCGGTGAAGTCCCGGAAACGGGATGGAGCGAAGGGGTTGTGTTATGGAGCCGAATTCAATGAGCCAACCAGCAATGGGAGGAGCCGATGAGTGAGGCAAAGCCGTTCAGTATTTCCAAGTGGGAGGTCTGGGAAGCGTACAAACGAGTAAAAGCGAACCAGGGAGCGGCAGGAGTCGATGAGCAGTCGATCGAGGATTTCGAAAGGGACCTGAAAGGGAACCTGTACAAGATCTGGAATCGGATGTCGTCGGGCAGCTACTTTCCGCCGCCGGTGCGGACGGTGAAGATACCGAAAGCAAATGGCGGGGAAAGGAAGCTGGGCATACCAACTGTATCGGATCGGATCGCGCAGCAAGTGGTGAAGTCGAGACTGGAGCCAACGGTGGACCCACAATTCCATCCGGATTCCTATGGGTATCGACCTGGGAAATCGGCACTGGATGCAGTGGGACAGGCGCGGCAACGATGCTGGCGCTATGACTGGATAGTGGATCTGGACATCAAAGGTTTCTTCGATAACATCCGGCAAGATCTACTGATGCGGGCGGTGAAGAAACACGCCACAGAGCGGTGGATGGTTCTCTACATCGAGCGCTGGCTGAAAGCGCCAGTGCAAGAAGAGGACGGTCAACTGGTCCGGCGTGAGAAAGGCACGCCGCAAGGCGGAGTCATCAGCCCTCTGTTAGCCAATCTGTTTCTGCATTATGCCTTTGATCGGTGGATGGCGAAACAACATCCGCAGTTGGTGTTTGAACGTTTCGCCGATGATGCCATCGTGCATTGCAGAACGGAAGAGGAAGCACAGGAGGTTCGGGCGGCGATTGCCGCACGTCTGGAGGAATGTGGGCTGGAGCTTCATCCGGAAAAGACGAAGGTTGTCTATTGCAAGGATGATGACAGGCGAGGGAAATACCTGAACGAGAAGTTCGATTTTCTAGGCTATACGTTTCGGCCGCGGAGATCGAAAAATCGCAAAGGAAAATTCTTCATCAACTTCAGTCCGGCAGTATCTGACAAGGCGATGAGAGCAATACGAGCAGAGATTCGAAGCTGGAATCTGCATTTGCGCAGTGATAAGTCAATCGAAGATCTGTCGCGGATGTTCAACCCGATCATTCGAGGCTGGCTCCAGTATTACGGACGCTATTACCGGTCGGCGCTCTATCCGCCGATGCGCCAACTGGATCGATCATTGGCCCGATGGGCCTACCGGAAATACAAGAAGTTGCGCGGCCATTTGCGCAGGGCGACTCATTGGATCGCGCGTATCTCGAGACGCGATCCGAAGTTGTGGGCGCACTGGCAGATGGGTGTGCGGCGAGGCTCCATGGCGGGAGCCGTATGAGCTGAGAGGTTCAAGTACGGTTCTGAGAGAGCCTCGGGGTGAAACTCCCCGGGGCTACTCACCGTAATATCTACGTTCGCGGCCGACGGGCAGGGGAGCGGGTGATGAAAAGCATCACGCGCTTTCTGCGGGTCAAGCTGAAGCTCAAGGTCAATGACGAGAAGAGTGCGGTAGCACGGCCATGGGAGCGAAAGTTTCTCGGATTCAGTTTTACCAGGGATCGTGAACCCAAACGGCGGATCGCGCCGAAAGCGGTGAAGCGATTCAAGGAGCGAGTTCGGGAACTGACGAGCCGGACCAGAGGAATCAGCATCGAACGGATGACCGAGGAACTGAACCGCTACCTGCGGGGATGGATCGGATACTTCGGGAAATGCCAGACGCCATCGGTGCTGCAAGGTCTTGAGGAGTGGGTTAGACGCAGGCTGCGGTCTGTGATCTGGAAGCAGTGGAAGCGAGGGACGGTACGGTTCGCCGAACTCGTCCGACGGGGAGTGGGC
>CAZXNN010000417.1:0-3273 GCA_964641915.1 uncultured Nitrospira sp.
CGACTTCCGCAAGCGTGCTCATGCCGGTAGACATCACTACCCGCGAAGCAGCGCGGGCAATCGCCAATAAAAATGGAGCGTTGGTAATTTCTCCTGACGGGATCTTGATGGTCTGCAAGCCGAATCGCTTGGTAAGGAGGTGCAGACTCGGCACATCAAAGGGGGTTGAGAGAAACGCGATCCCGCGCATGTTGGCATGGGCTATCAACTCATCATGAGCAGCCTCACTCAGCTCAAGCCTACGGATCATGTCGAACTGGCTTTCAGCCTGGTCCGTCACTCGAGTCTGATATTCCGCTTTCGGGGCGTGACGGCTCACGACCTGCTCGGCGCGAAATGTTTGAAACTTCACGGCATCGGCCCCTGCGTCCGCCGCCGCATCAACCAGTTGCTTCGCGAGATGCAGCTCGCCGTTGTGATTGACCCCGGCTTCAGCGATGATGAATGTCTTCATATCAGTGCCCATGCGCGATATCGAAGAAGGATTTTTGCGTCCCAATAGCCACGACCTTCAATGTCTCCTTGATACGCCGACTAACGTTTCCCGAACCATAAAGCGATGTGGTGGACGGCAATGCCGCTCGGAAGTCGTCCGACAACGCTTTACGAATCGCGCCGGCAATGGCCTCCCTCTTCTCCTCGGCATCGATCACGGAGGTCGCTTTGAGGCGGCCCTTCTGACGATCGCCGATGTTCACCGTCGCCTTTTTCAGGGCAGGCGCCTCAGTCAGCGCGCTTGACGAGTTGCCAAGAATGACATCGGACTCACGCATCAGACTCAAATACCGCTGCTGCCCTAATGAATCCCATGCTGTGGCGCGATGCTTATTCGCCGAAACCCACTGATTGAGTCGCTCGATCAACGAGCGCCCTCCGGTATCGGCATTCGGGTACGTGAAAACCACCGTTGCCTCTGAAAACTCATCCAAGGCGGCCAGCAACTCATTCATTGGAGTAATAGGATCACGTTGGCCCAATGTCGCAGGGTGGTAGGTAACCAGCATGACGGGCAGGACAAGTTTTACCGCTAACGCGCGTTCCAATGAGGGTCTATCCAGCCACTCAAGGCGGTGAATGACATCCAAACCAGGCGCGCCGACATTGAATACTCTCTCTGAGGCTTCCCCCAGTTGGATGACCCGCTTTCGATAGGGCTCCGCAGCGACAAAATGCCATTGCGCCAGTTTGGAAATCGCATGGCGGATACCTTCATCGAACGCGCCTTCGGTTGTTTCCCCGCCATGAATATGCGCAATGGGAATCCGTAAAACCAGGGCCACCTGAGCTGCCGCCAGCATCTCAAACCGATCGCCCAATACCACCAAGATGTCCGGCTTCAGCCGGTCCAGCGCATCGGCGAAACCGATTACCCCAACCCCCATGGACTTTGCAATGCCTACCCCCGTGTCGGATGAGAGCAGCATCTCAACCTTGGCGTCAATCGTGAAGCCATCGGTTTCGATCTGCTGGAAGGTGAGTCCGAATTCCGGCGAGAGGTGCGCACCGGTCACGACAACTTGCAATTGCAGATCGACATCTGCCCTGACCTCTTTCATCAGCCAGTAGAGCAGGCCGTACTCGGCACGGCTACCGGTCACGATACAAATCTTTCGTGCGGGAGTCATCGCAGCAGGCCTACCGATCTTGTGCTGTTTAGAGGATAGCCGGGACGGATACAGAATGGCTCCGCCCCTTGCAGCCGCATGCGGAACCCGTCGCTATACATGGCCAACGTGTGCACCAACATGGATGGCTCACCCGCGGTCATGCTCATCCCCTCCAGCCACCCAATTGAACATCTGGTCGAATACCCTTCGCGCCATGCCCCGGTCAGATATTGTAGCGATCCGCCTTGTAGTTAACGAGATTGGCTGGATGCCGGAACCATTCAACCGTTTCCACTAGCCCGCGCGTGAATCCGTCTCGCCCGCCATAGGCGGGCTTCCAACCGAATAGGTTGTAAGCTTTCCCGTTGTCTGCCCAAAGTCGCTCCACCTCGGAACTCTCAGGACGCAATCGTACCTGGTCAGTCAGGATCTCGACCTCCGCCCCCATGATCTCTGCGATGAGGTGCGCCGTATCGCCGATAGAAATCTCGAAGTTACTCCCAAGATTGACGACTTCGCCTGCGCCTTGAGTTGCATTCAGTGCGGCCATAAAGCCGGCCACCGTATCGGTCACATAATTGAAGTCGCGCGTGGGACGCACCGCTCCCAGCTTAATCTGGCGGTTCCCATTGGCAATTTGCGTAATGATGGTAGGGATCACCGCCCGGGCGGATTGCCTAGGGCCGTACGTATTGAATGGACGCACAAGAGTCACCGGTGTCTCGAACGAGGTAAAAAATGACATCGCGATCTGATCTGCGCCGATCTTACTTGCCGAATAGGGAGACTGACCCTGCAGCGGATGATCTTCTGTAATCGGGACAAACTTCGCAGTGCCATAGACCTCGCTTGTGGACGTGTGCACCACTTTCGCCACACCCAAATCTCGAGCCGCCTGAACAATATTCAGCGTCCCTTTGATATTCGTGTCGACGTAGGTATCCGGCGAATGGTAGGAGTAGGGGATCGCGATCAATGCAGCTAGGTGGAGAACTGCATCGCATCCCTTCATCGCCGTACGAACTCCGTTGGGATCGCGAATGTCCCCGGCAAAGACTTCGAACTTTCCCCGGACATCCTCGCCGCAACGATCCAACCATCCCCACGAGTTGAAGGAATTGTAGAACACGAAGGCACGCACCTCATGGCCGGCTCGCACCAGGGCCTCGGTCAGATGCGACCCTATGAACCCGTCAGCTCCCGTGACAAGAATCTTCAAATGAGCACCGACTCCCGCATTCTTAAACTGACGCCATCCCAACTCACGGACATCCCCTATGGAGCCTCAGCGACCAGGAGATTATCGACGAGGTTAGAGAGTCGCCTGCCATAAGGCTTCTCATCCCTATACACAACGTACCGCGTCGCCTCCACCAGCCTGCGCCTCAGCTCGTCATCCTTGCTGCACTCGACGATCCGTTGAAAACAAGACAACAATTCCGTTTCGCTGTAACACGGGACGACTCCTGGAAACTGTAACACCTCTTCAACATTTTCATACTGACTTACAATATCCGGGGAAAGCCACTTGTTCCGGCCGTCTCCATAGCAGATCATCAAACAAGGCACCCCATTGAGCGCGCCTTACAGCGACAGCGTTGTCGGAGGACAGATCATCCCGACCACGCTTTTCTTCGACACGCCGCTGGCCGACCCGAAACAGCTT
>CAZXNN010000418.1:0-3265 GCA_964641915.1 uncultured Nitrospira sp.
CCATCCGCTGTATGTCGGTGTGTACGGAGGGTTGATCGGACGGGATGAGGTGCAGCGGTTCATCAACGACTCCGATTGCCTCTTGATCCTCGGCTCGATTCTCTCCGATGTCGAAGACGTCGATGCCCACTCCCCGCTTATGACCGAAGGCCGGACTATCCATGCCACCGCCGACCGTGTCGCCATCAAGCATCATCGGTATGAAGCCATCCGGTTCCAAGACTTTGTGCACGGACTCGGCGAGGCTCCGCTTCCCAGCTTTCCATCACGTCCTCTGCCGGTCCAGTCAATCCCAGTCAGCCCGCCATTGGACCCCAAGGGGCCGATCACGCTTCGCGGACTATTCAGTCATCTGGACACGGTGCTGAACGACCACACGCTCGTCATCGCGGACGTCGGAGAATCCCTGTTTGCCGCCGCCGACCTGCACGTCCATCGACGATTTGAATTCCTCTCTCCCGCCTACTACACCTCCATGGGGTTTGCCATCCCTGCCGCGCTTGGGGCCTCCTGCGCCGACCCCACCCTCCGCCCCATCGTGCTCGTCGGAGACGGGGCGTTCCAGATGACCGGAACGGAACTCTCCAGCTGCGTGCGCTACGGACAAGCCCCTATCGTGATCATTCTCAATAACCATGGCTATTCCACCGAACGCGAAATCCTTGAAGGCCCCTTCAACGACATTCATGAATGGCGGTACGAACGTATCTGCGATCTGGTAGGCGGAGGCGTGGGCTCCCGCGTCGCGACTCAACAGGACTTTGAACAGCGCGTCGCCGCCGCGCTGGCCGATCCCACACAGGTGCACGTGCTCAACGTACTGCTGAATCCAGCCGATCGCTCCCCCGGCATGGTCCGTCTGGCCCGCCGTTTGGGCAAGAAACTCTCAACAGACAAGCCCTAGCGTCCCCGCAATACCGCCGGCTCCCGTTGCGGTTCCTCCTGCGCATTACCGTTCCTTCCCTATTCAGCCACCCGGCGCGGCACGCTCTTCAACCTCAACTAGGAATCTTCCTTGGTTCATGACATCGACACACCTTTCCCGGCATGCGCACTCCTGACTTGAACAGTCCGTCCATGGGGAGGATAATTCATCTCACGGACTTCCATGAAACGCACACCTCCACAATGGGTTATTTCATCGGGCGTGGCTGCGTTGACGGTCGCGCTCCTGGCGGTCGATCTCCACACACCGCTGGGCGTGGCCAATCACATCCTGTATCTCGGCCCCGTGCTGCTCTCACTCCTTTCCCGGCAACGGTGGTATCCGTTCATTATCGCCGGCACCGTCACGGTCTTGATCGTCGTTGCGGGGTTGATGAGCGAGAATCCGCATGACATTCCGCTGTGGGTGCCCATTTCCAATCGAGCATTCAGCATCTGGGCCATGTGGGTGCCCGTCTGGTATTTTCGTCAACGCCGCGACCACGAACTTTTACTCAAACGCATAAATGCCGAGTTGGAAGAACGGGTCCAGGATCGAACCCGGCAACTCGCCAAAGTAAACGAGGCACTGGTCGTCGAGATCGCGGAACGCATGCGCACGGAACATTCCCTCGAATCCAGCCGTCGAGAACTCAAGCGGCTCGCGTCACAACTCATTCGAGTCCAGGAAGATGAGCGGCGAAGAATTTCCCGCGATCTCCACGATGATATCAACCAGCGGCTCGCCCTCCTGTCCATCGAACTGGAAGGGATTCAGCGGCAACTGCCTGCGCTCACGCCGCCTCTCGCCCAAGCCATCCGGTCGATTTCCGACCGCGTGGCCGAGCTCTCCGAAGACGTGCGCCACCTCGCCTATCACTACCACCCCTCGATCCTCGACGACCTCGGCCTCTCCATCGCCCTGCAGCGGTTGGTGGAGGATGTCGGCACTCGCAGCCATCTTGAAACCCGCCTCACCTGCCACAACATGCCGAAGACCGTTTCTCAGGACATCGCGACCTGCCTGTATCGTATCGCGCAAGAAAGCCTGAACAACGTCGTCCGCCACGCGGGGGCCTCGCGGATCGATGTCGCCCTCGCCCAATCCAACATGGGCTTGACCTTTACGGTCACCGACAATGGTGTAGGATTTCTCCCGGATCTCCCTCGAGCTGAATCCGGAGGCCTCGGTTTATTGAGTATGAAGGAGCGCGTGGCCCTGGTCGGAGGAACCTTAACGATCGATTCGGCCATCGACACCGGCACAAGGCTCCAAGCCAGCATTCCCTTGATGGAGGAGACGTGACAAAACCCCAAGTGCTTCTTGCCGACGACCATACCTTGGTTCTGGACGGCTACCGCAAGTTACTGGAAGGATCCTGCGACATCGTCGGCGCCGCTGAGGACGGGCGCACCCTGCTGAAAATGGCACACCAATTCCAGCCAGACATTGTGACCCTCGATATCTCCATGCCCCATCTGAACGGCATCGACGCCGCCCGCAAGCTCCACAAAGATTTGCCGGACACTAGAATCATCTTCGTCACAATGCACGCCGACCAGGCCTACGTGACCGAAGCCTTCAAAGCCGGCGCAAAAGGCTACTTGCTCAAACGGTCGGCCGGATCGGAACTTGTCCAGGCCATTCGGGCCGTGATGAGCGGACACAACTACATTACTCCGCTCATCGCTAAAGGATTGGTCCAATCTGCCGTGACCGGTCGAACGCCGTCGATGACATTGAGCGATTCCCTGACGCCTCGCCAGCGGGAAGTCCTCCAATTGGTGGCCGAGGGCAACACCGTGAAAGAGATCGCGGCAGCCCTCTCCATCTCTCCCAAAACCGTCGAGTTTCACAAAGCACAATTGATGGATCAGCTCGACATCCACACCACGGCAGAACTCACTCGTTACGCACTGACCCGCGGGCTCATCTCTTCACAATAGCGTTCCTCCTCAACCGAACTCCGGGGGTCGAGCGGCACACCCAGGGATTTCCCCAGCTCCGACTAGGGATCTGTCTAGTACCCTCCCGCCGCTTCCGCGCGTAGACTCCCAGACACGGGGCGCGGCGTGACGGGCAAGTGCGCTCCGCACCAGCATCTGCATGGAGGTGTGCCATGAAACGGACTCGCATCATGCTGGCGGACGATCATCCGCAAATCCGTGCACTTCTCCGCGTCATTCTGGAACCGGAATTCAAAGTCGTCGGTGCAGCAGAGGATGGCGAATTACTCCTGCAATATGCCCAAAGCCTGCAACCCGATGTCATTATCTCCGATATCAACATGCCGAAAGTCGACGGACTCCAAGCTGCCCGGCTCCTGAAAGATATCGCCCC
>CAZXNN010000419.1:0-3259 GCA_964641915.1 uncultured Nitrospira sp.
AGTTCTCCATTACCCCCCGGCAACGGGAGATTCTCAAGATGGTCGCCCTGGGCCAGACAAATCGGGAAATTGCGGAAGCCCTGGCCATCAGCGTCCGCACCGTCGAGGTGCATCGTTTCAATCTAATGCGGCGGCTGAATGTCCGGAACGTCGCTCAACTGCTTCGGCAGGGGCTTCAGCAAGGATTACTGCCCCGCAACTTCGGCCTGAAGTAACGTCAGAGCTCTTTCACCTTCCCCCGACATTCTGTCACCGACCCATAGCCCTTCTTCTTCAGCTGCGCCGCTAATTCGGTCTCCAGCCGTCCGAAGGCTCCCAACCCCTCTTCAACCAGAACGGTGCCGACCTGCACGGCCGAGGCTCCGCAGAGGACGTGCTCGAAGGCATCGACTCCGTTCATGACGCCGCCGGTGCCGATGATGGGAATCTTTCCCTGGAAGATTTTGTAGAAGGCCCGCACATTCGCCAGTGCCACGGCCTTGATAATGGTGCCGCCCAACCCGCCGAACCCGCCCTTTGGCTTGATGACGACTTCTTCCCGCTCCGGATCCACCACCAGCCCGTTGCCCACCGAGTTGATCATGTTGAGAAAGTCGACCTCGCACCGACCGATGACTTTTCCCATGACCTCGTGGTGCGCCGGATCGAAGTAGGGCGGGAGTTTCACACCCATCGGCACGGTGATGACCTTGCGCACCCGCTTGAGCAAACGCTCGGACGCCTCCGGGTCATAACCGATCTGCGGCTTGCCGGGAATATTCGGGCAGGAGAGATTCACTTCGATCAAGTCGGGCTTCGCCGCATTGATGGCAGCCGCGATCGTCGGAAAATCGTCTTCGCACAGCCCTGCCACGCTCGCGATCACCGGCTTCCCGAACTGTTTCAACTCGGGAATGAGTTCGGCATAGGCCCGATAGCCGAGATTGGGCAACCCCATCGAATTGATCGAGCCGCCAGGAAAGCCGTAGTACCGGGGCTCCGGATTCCCCTGGCGGGCCTCGACGGTCATCGACTTGGTCACAATCGCCCCCGCGCGGGACTTGCCCAGCGCCACCAGTTCGTCCCGCGTGACACAGAGCGCGCCGGCTGCGTTCATAAAGCAGCTGGGAAACTTCACCCCTGCAATCGTCGTGGAAAGATCGGTCATGCTACCCCCGTTAAAGCCGGCGATGGTGTGCGCGAAACAAGCCGCCCGTCCTGCATCGTCCAGATATAGTCGGCGCATCCCGCAGCCGTCTGGCTATGCGTCACCAGCAAGACCGTGACGTCGCCTGCTTTCGTCAGCGATCGAATCAACGCCATGATCTCTGCCCCCTGATGGGAGTCGAGATTGCCGGTCGGTTCATCGGCCAGGAGCAATTTCGGCCGGTGCGCGAGAGCCCGGGCAATCGCCACACGCTGTTGTTCTCCACCCGATAGTTCTCCTGGACGGTGATGCCGTCGGTGGGTCATATGGACCAACTCCAGCACTTCCTCTGCTCGCTGCGCCACCGATCGACCGCCGTCTCCGCGCAACATCAAGGGCAGCGCCACATTTTCCAGGGCCGTCAGCCCGGGAACCAGGTGAAACGCTTGAAACACAATGCCGATCAGTTCCCGTCGCGCCACGGTCCAGTCGTTGCTGGTAAACGCGGTGGTCGCGCGCCCGGCAAGAAAGAGCTCTCCGGATGAAGGCCGATCGAGGCCTGCCACCAGATTCAGCAATGTACTCTTCCCGCATCCGCTGGGCCCGACGAACGCACAGAACTCGCCGCGCCCGACATCGAGACTGACCTCATGCAGCGCCGCCACAGCGGCCTCGCCACGCTCATAACTCTTGGACAACTGGGCCAGCTTCACCATGCCCGCGGCAACCTCAGCTTCAGCGATTCCTTGTGCAACGGTCGTCCTCGTATAACACAACCATTTAGAGCCCCACAACCTTGACAGTCGCCCGTTCCTATCTTACAACCAGCCGCATCTCTCCCTGTCTGAGAGTGGCGCAAGATGGAATCGTGGCCCCAGAAACTGCCTGGCCTGATACGGCACGCCGTCCGGTTTTTCCTGCCGGCTGACTGTGCCGCCTGTGGAGTGCCGCTCACGACCGATCCCGTTCCGTTGTTTTGTAAGACCTGCTGGGAAACCATCGTTCCGCTCAGGCAGGCTCGCTGCTCGCAATGCGACCGTCCATTGCCCTCGCCCGTTGCACTCACCTATAGTCCCACCCATCGCTGCCACCGCTGCACGGTGCACCCACCCGCCTATGTGAAAGCCTGGACCCTGTATCCTTATCTGCCTCCCCTGCAAGACGCTATTTGCCTGTTCAAATACAGAGGGAAAGTCTCGCTGGCCAAACCGCTGGGACGCTTAATGCTCATGGCTCTCCCTGTGTCGCTGGCTATAGACCTTGTCATTCCCGTCCCGTTGCATCCCACCCGGTTGAGAGAGCGTGAGTTCAATCAATCGCTGCTGCTCGCCGATCAAGTGGCCACGCACCTCCACCTCCCACTTTCGTTCACCAATCTCGTTCGAACCGTCCCGTCAGAACCTCAAAGCACCTTGTCGAGGAAAGATCGGATAAAGAATCTGCGCCAGGCCTTTGCGGTTCGTCATCCTAAGCAGGTTGCGCAGAAACGTATCCTCCTGATCGATGATGTCTTTACGACTGGCACCACAGTGAACGAATGTGCCAAGGTGCTTCGAAAGGCCGGAGCAGAAGCCGTCTTCGTCCTCACACTGGCACGAACGATCGAGTCGAGTGTCGTGCCTGATCGAATTCTGGCCCAACGTGCCACCGGTCTACTGGGAGTCTTAAAGGGATAACCATGCCGATCTATGAATACCTCTGCCGCGATTGCCGCAAACGAAGCACCTTGCTGGTGCTCAGCCTGTCCAGTTCGACCGCGCCGGCCTGTAAACAGTGTGGGAGCCAGTCTGTGGAACGCCTCATGTCCAAATTCTCCTCTCCAAAGTCTGAGGAAGCCAGGCTTGCATCCCTTTCAGACCAGGACAACTTCGACGGGCTGGATGAAAATGATCCGGAGTCAGTGTCCCGCTTCATGAAGCACATGGGGGATGAGATGGGCGAGGACGTCGGGGAGGAAGTCGAAGCCATGATGGATTCTGCCGACGGAGGAGCCTCCGATGACGGTAGCACTGACAGTCTATGACAGGCATTGTCATGTATTTTAACTTGACAATCCCCCCTCACTCTCTAAAATGGCCCTTACCTTCTGGAGTCTTATGAAAAACAGACCCTCTCAGAACAGGTGGGATGATG
>CAZXNN010000420.1:0-3258 GCA_964641915.1 uncultured Nitrospira sp.
GATGTACTCCTCGATCGCCGAGTGCGAGTCGAAGATTAAAGCGCGAGACCTTGAGCTGGCCGATCCCTCGCTCTACAAAGAGAAGTCTACAGCCTGGAGCGACTTACAGATCGAGTATGACGGGTGGAAGAAGGACCTTGTGCGACTCACTGCCCGATGGGAGACCTTGTCAGCTGAACTCGAAGACGTGAAGCAGAAGCTCACGGCCTTCGCCTAGCAGAATCCAGGAAACATCACGTACAGCTTTGAACGATGGGAAGCTAACCGAAAGGCCCTGCACCTTCAGCTACACGGAAGATCTGATCGTTTCTTCGAGATAGTAGAAAAGCCAGCGGTTCTTGTCTTTGGTCACCAGATCATCCCACACCACTCCCGTCAAAAATCCTTTTTCCCAATCTTTCACCCAGGCGACTGTTCCCTCCAGCTTTTCCTGCTGGTCGGCGCCGTCTGAGTCTAAGAATGCGAGAGACACGGTCACTCGCTCATTGATGGGGAAACGATCCTTGGTATGCAGGCCGGCGCCGATCTTATTCACATTGTCGAGCACAGCCGTACTGGCGCGGCCACCGCTTTTGGGGGCAATGAGAGCAGAACCCACCAAGGTCGCACGGACGAACTTGCGTCGCTCGCTGGCAACCGCGGCTGCAACTGATTGCTTCGACTCTCCGCGCTTCATAAGTCCTAAGTATAACCGATTAGAAAACTTTGTAAACCACCTAAAACACCTTATCGGCGAGGCTTCGGCCGATAGTACTGCCGTTCTTTCAAGACGTCCGGGAGATGCGCCTGATCGACCTTGGCCTGGGGATCATCATGGACGTATCGATACCCTTTCCCATATCCAATCCCCTTCATGAGCGAAGTCACGGCATTCCGCAAATGCAGCGGGACCCCAAGATTTCCTTGGGTTTGAGCATCCTCCTTGGCCTCCAATAAGCCGATATAGGACGCATTGTCCTTCGGTGCAGACGCCAGGTAGGTCGTCCCATGCGCGAGATTGATTTGGGCCTCGGGAAGCCCGATAAATTGCACAGCCTGAGCCACGGCATTGGCCACCAAAAGTCCCATGGGGTCGGCATTTCCGACGTCCTCCGAAGCAAAAATGACCATGCGGCGTGCGATGAATTTCGGATCCTCTCCAGCCTCCAACATTCGCGCAAGCCAATAGAGCGCACCGTTCGGATCGGAGTCGCGCAGGCTTTTAATGTAGGCGGAAATAACGTTGTAATGTTCCTCTCCAGCCTTGTCGTACCGGAGCGCCTGTTTATTCAGCGCGACGGTCAGCAATGCCTCGTCAATGAGTCTCGTTCCTTCCATGCCGATCGGCGCCTGCGTCACCACGAACTCGGTCGCGGTCAACAACGCGCGCGCGTCACCGTTGCCGAATGCGACCAGGCGCTGCCGCGCTCCAGGCGACAGACAGGCCTTCAACTGCCCCAGGCCAATCTCTGAGTCGGCGAGTGCCCGATCAAGAATCTGGCCCAACGCTTCGTCGGACAGCGGCTTGAGCACAACCAGAATCGAGCGCGACATCAGCGGGCTGATCACTTCAAATGAGGGATTCTCCGTCGTCGCCCCAACCAAAATCACCGTACCCCGTTCGACGTGGGGAAGAAAGGCATCCTGTTGGGCTTTGTTGAATCGATGGATTTCGTCGACGAAGAGCACCGTCTTCTGCTGCTGCAATGCGAGCCGGTGTTCGGCCGCCTTGATGATCTCGCGCAGTTCAGGAATGCCGCCCGTCACTGCTGAGAATGCCACGAAATGCGCTTTCGTGTGGCGGGCGATGAGATGAGCCAGCGTGGTCTTTCCGGATCCCGGCGGACCCCAGAAGATCACCGATGATAGACGATCGGACTCGATGGCCTTGCGCAGCGGCCGATCCTGCCCGACGATCTCATCCTGCCCGGCAAAGTCGGCAAACTCCCGCGGACGCATCCGTTCCGCCAGCGGGGCTTCCGCCTTCCTGCCAGACTGGGGAGCAGCGAACAAATCAGGCTCTGGATTACGCGGGATCGGCATCGATAGCTCCTGAAAATGAGCGGATTGTATACGCCATATGCCTTGATCGCAAACGGCCCCTTGACCAGCAACACCGCCGATGCTACGAAGCGCCTAACCTCGGAGAGACTTGTGCACACAGCAGTGAACGGCATCACCTTGGCTTATAGCGACTCAGGCACCGGCCTTCCAATTGTCCTCCTGCATGCCTTTCCGCTGAACCGCACCATGTGGGCTGAGCAGGAAACCGCTCTGTCTTCGCAGTTTCGTGTAATCACAGTCGATTTGCGCGGACATGGCGAATCCGATGCGCCGCTGTGGCTCTACACCCTCGATCAGGCCGCCGACGATGTCCGTGCATTACTGGACCATCTATCCATCACGCAAGCCCTGTTTGTGGGACTGTCGATGGGCGGCTATGTCCTCTTGGCGTTCTACCGAAAGTATGCGGACCGGGTAAAAGGAATGGTACTGGCTGGCACGAAGGCACAAGCCGATACGCCAGAAGGGAAAGTGGGGCGCTTTCAGATGGCACAGATCGCTTATACACAGGGACCGTCCGCCATTGCGGACATCATGATCCAGAAGCTCTTGAGTCCTGTGACGATTCAGTCGAAACCTGAGATTGTTCAGCGAATCAGAACGATGATCGAAGGGAACCAGATCAGTGGAATTGCGGGAGATTTGATGGCGATGGCCGAGCGACCGGACTCACTTCCGTTTTTGAAGCAGATCACCTGCCCCACCCAGATCATCGTTGGCGAACTGGATCAGGCGACCCCGCCGGCTGATGCGAAACTCATGGCCGAGCAAATTCCCCAAGCCAGGCTGGCCATCATCCCAGGAGCCGCACACCTGGCAAATATCGAACAGCCGGGACAGTTTACCCGTCTCATTGAAAAATTTGGCTCAGAACTGAAGACGTAGCTGACGGTTACTCTCCCAAGATCTAGTCTGAGGCGCCACCACCGCTGCGGCGGATGAGCTTCAGGAACTCCAGCCTGGTCTGCTGCTGGGTCCGGAACGCGCCGAGCATGGAGCTGCTGACCGCCACTGTATTCTGTTTTTCCACCCCACGCATCATCATGCACAGGTGGCGGGCTTCGACAACCACGCCCACCCCATGCGCGTTGAGCTTGGTCTTGAGGGTCTCCGCGATCTGCACGGTGAGCCGTTCTTGCACTTGAAGCCGGCGCGCGAAGGTATCGACGATACGAGGAATCTTGCTGAGGCCGACGACTTTCTTGTTGGGCAAAT
>CAZXNN010000421.1:0-3256 GCA_964641915.1 uncultured Nitrospira sp.
ATCGTTGGTATGCAGCGTGGAGAAGACGAGATGGCCGGTGAGCGACGCATGAATCGCAATTTCCGCCGTTTCACGGTCGCGGATTTCTCCGATCATGATCACGTCGGGGTCCTGGCGCAGGATCGACCGCAGGCCGGCGGCGAAGGTGAGGTTGATCTTGGGATTGACCTGCATCTGCCCGATCCCGAGCAACTGATATTCGACCGGATCTTCGACCGTGATGATGTTCTTATCGGGCGCGTTGATCTGGCTGAGAGCCGCATAGAGCGTGGTCGTTTTGCCGCTTCCTGTCGGGCCCGTCACAAGGATAATGCCGTGAGCCAGCTGAATCAGTTGCTGGATAGACGAAAGCCGGTCGGTTGAAAATCCCATCTCCGTCAGGTTCAGGAGGCGGTTCTCTTTTTCGAGGAGGCGAAGGACCACGCGTTCGCCGTGCGAGGTGGGAAGCACGGATACACGCAAGTCGACGTCTTTTCCCGCCGTCCGGATGGCAAACCGGCCGTCCTGCGGCAAACGCTTTTCCGCGATATTCAGCCCCGCCATGATCTTCAGTCGGGCGATGATGCTAGACTGCAAGCGCTTCGGCGGTGTCAGCACGGGATAGAGCACACCGTCGATCCGGTACCGGACCACGAGGCCGCGTTCGAACGATTCGAAGTGGATGTCGCTGGCCCGTTGACGAACGGCTTGAAACAAGACCGAGTTGACCAGGCGAATAATCGGGGCCTCGTCGGTCGCATCGAGCAGATCTTGTGGCTCATCCAGCTCATGAGCCAGTTGATCCAGATTTTCAGCCGCCGCCATATCCTCCATGACCTGTTCAGCCCCGGCGGGACTGGCCGCCTCGTCATAGACGCGGTTCAAGCAGGCCAAGAGCGCAAGTCCTGTGGTCAGCACCGGCCGGATCGGTTTCCCCAACAAGAGGCGCAGATCATCCAACGCCACCGTCTCAAGCGGATCGGTCGTCGCGACGACGACGGCACCGTCTTCATGGCGCAGGGGTAAAATCCGGTAGCGGCGGGCAAAGCTGATGGGCACTCGCTTAATCAATTCGTGATCGATATGGGAAACTTCCAGATGCGGCAACCACGCCAGCTCAAATTGCTGGGCCAAGGCTTCCAAAAGTTCTTCTTCACGAAGCACGCGCAAATGGAGGAGGGCTTCGCCGAGGCGGCCGCCTTTCTCACGCTGATAGGCCAATGCTTCGTCGAGCTTGGCATCCAGGAGATTAAACTTCTCTCCGAGAATCCGCCCGAGAAGCGGCCTGCCAAATGTAACTTGCTGTTCGGAATCGCTCACAGTGCTTCGTGCCCCATTTCACCATTATCGGGAGTCCGAGTCCTTAGACTAACCGGCTTGAAGATCAATTCCAAGTTTCTTCGTATAACCATAAGTAAAACAAGGATATATCCGGATGTCTCCCTCGTGCCCCTCTCCCGGATAAGAAGGAAAGAAATATGGGGGAGGTCAAGAGTCACGCCGAGATCAAACCGGCGAGCCTACATAACAAGTACACCACTGAAAGAACGATGTGTATGGAAAGACGCAACGAGCCCGGAATATGCCAGCAGGAGCGAGGGGAGACTTATCGGAGCTCAAAAGTCATGGTGGTCTTCTGGTTGTTGCGAACCATATCGACTTTCACCGTTCGTTCGTTTTTCAATTGCTGGAACAAACTGAGCATCGTGGAAGGATCACGCACATCCACGCCGTTCACCCGCTGCAACACATCCCCGTATTGGATGCCGATCTTCTCATAGAAACTGGCTGGGGCGATGTAGTCCATCCGATACCCGTTGGGGGCGCCATTGACCATGAAAGGCACGGCACGAGCCTGAGTCAGCAGCTTCGGCAAATCTGCCATCGCCGCTTCAACCTCTCGTCGATCGATCACTTTCTTAATCGGAACCCCGGGCGCCGCCTGAACAGGCACGCCGGCCGTGACAACCGGGGCCGGCGGCTTGTCGGTCGTGGAGAGTTCCAGCAACTCTTCCTGATCGCCGCTCCGAATCACCAAGCCTTCACGGCGAATGGCGCTGACCTCTCCCAAATCCGGTATCTGATCGTGCAACCGGTAGAGCACCTGCCGCTTCGTAGCCAGTTCTTCGACAATCGCAAATACACCGCGTTCACTTCCTAACACCACGCCTAAGAGCCGCAGCTTATTGGCCACGCCCAAGGCAGCCCGCACCGGTACTTGCGAAACAGTCCCCGGCACACCGGTCATTCCAAGCGGCGCAGCGGGGAGCAGAAAGAAGCCGCTCGACTGAATTTGATCCACCCATTGCTGCGGCACAAACGCGACCGGAACAGCCGCCTGCGCAGATTGAGGAGCCGGGCCTTCCGCCGGAGGGAGGGCTAACGCTGCGGCCACAAACGCATTGACGCCATGCGCAATGAGCAGGGCGCCTACGGCAAGATAGGCCCCAATAGTCAGCCGCCGTACGGGTTGATCGCCGAGAATATCCATGCCGGTCTCTGTCGTCCCAAAAGAAACTGTCAGCCCATACTACGCATCAGGAGGCCGGCAGGCAATACTTTTGTCGAGTTGCTCAGAGCAAATCACCCTCATTCTGATGGGAGAAGCAGACAGCGATTTAGCGGCAATCGGTTGTACAGGAAGCGCCATCTGAGACGCCGGCTTGCATTTGCCAAAACCTAATCTATTGATACATTTGGTTATGTTCAAACGGACATCATGGTCTGGGACTTGCTGATTCCAGCCCAGTTCAACAGAAATTGTTAAAGGAGTCGTGCCTGCATGTCTGAGTCAGACCTTCCGGAAACACATCTCAACGATCTCGCAGCCGAAGCGTACGAGCGGGGCCTTGCCTTGCGGAAAGCCGGCCTCTTCAAGCAGGCGACCGAGCAATTTGAAAAGGCCACGAGCGATCCGGCTCTCGCCCTGAAGGCCTATGCGCAAATCGGACTCTCGCAAAAATCCTGCGATCGATACGAAGACGCCGTCACGGCCTTTCGCAACGCCCTCAAGTCACCCGGCGCATCGAAAAAAGACATCGTGCAGATTCTCTATGTGCTCGGCCGCACTCTCGAATCGCTCGGCCGGATCGCCGAAGCCCTCGAAGCCTATCGCTGGCTCCGGCGGGAAGACAGCCTGTATCGGGACGTCGGGGAGCGTATCGATGCACTGAGCACCGGGCGGAGCCAGGCTGAGCAGCGATCCGCACAAAGCAACCCGAAAGCGGGCACCAGTCAGCAGCTCCAGGCCTGGCAAAACCTCCTGCGAAACGTAAAG
>CAZXNN010000422.1:0-3255 GCA_964641915.1 uncultured Nitrospira sp.
CCTCTTCATCTCGATCGATTCCGATGAGAACGGCATCATCCCCAGCCTTTTCAAGAATCCGCTCACTATGCCCACCATATCCCACCGTACCGTCAAAAAAAGTCTTCGCACGGTTCGTAACAAGCCAAGCCGTTACTTCATCAGGAAAAACGGGAGCATGCCTTGAACTTTTCGATATTTCAGATTCACCACTTATATCCACTTTCCCCCACTTAGAGGCCGAGTATACTCCCGTTGAACTCCTTGTCAATAGCAAATTCATGGACTTAGGTGATCAATTGCGAGCACGGAAATTCTTTCGAGTTTTCAGAGGGGATGGCTGATTTGCCGAGAAGACATCGTGGGGGTACCCCCCTACATCTCCATAGATTGGGGGCCCCGGCAAGACCCTCCTGCCCCAGAATCTAGGAGATTGCTTGATCCGTTACCCCAGAAAAGGGATCTGACGCAATCACTCGATATCGCACAGACAGCCTTCCCGTTGGTGCAGATTCGTTGACATTGAAGCCCCTTGAGGCGAGAATCTTTTCATGACCCTCATTATCCGTAGCAACTTCCCGCTTATTCTCATTGCACTGTTTCTTCTCGCAAGTCCCCTTGCTTCGGCTCTTTCTGCCGACGCGGCGCCGTTTCTTGAATTTTGCGAACACAGCTCTGCTGATCAGCAGTTGAGAGCCTCACAAGGCACCGCCGGCTGCGTTCCATTGATAGAGAAGAAAGATCCGCCGGCACCGGACACTCGCCCGCATCAAGAACCGGCGCGTCAGCTGAAGATCGAGAACCTGCAACAGGAAGTCACCATCTTCCTACAGAAGTACAATCAATTTCTTGAGTGCTGCCGGACCGATTTGGCGGAACTCCAATCAGTCGAACAACTTGGCAACAACGTCAATGAATTGCTGAGCATGGCCCAATCAGGCCTCTTCAGTGAACACATGAAACTCAGGGGGTGGACCATCGCAGAACTGCTTCCGCCCGTCGCCAAGGCGCGCGCAGATCTCAAGCGATTGCACGCCAAACTGGAGACGATCGGAAATGCACGAAACCAACTCGGCCAGCTCGACTACGAATCAGCGGCCAAGGAATCGCGCCGAATTCAAGAAATGGAAGATTCCATTCAGAAGGACTTCCAGGCCCGCTCCCTGCCGGCCGGACCTAAAACCGGAACCGGCATCGGATCCAGCTCATCAGTAGGTACGAGCATCGGGAAAACGCCGAAATCCGGCGCAGACATTGGGGCAGGAGGATCGCAAGGAGCGGACAACGGCGCAACTCCTCGAAGCGGAGCGAATATCGGCGCCAGCGGACCGACCGGCTTTGACATCGGCGCGACAGGCCGCGCGGGAGCGGATATCGGAGAGTCTCGTTTGAATTCAGAACAATCTGCGGTCGGATCGAGCCTACAGCAGTCCACGGTAGGATCGAGCATCGGCGATACAACCGTCGGATCGAGCCTGGGACAATCTACAATTGGGTCGAGCCTGAACGACACGTCTATCGGGTCATCACTCAGCGGGTCCTCAGTCGGATCGAGCCTGCAGAATCGCAGCACTACTCGCTGACCTTCTCTCCGTCACTCAATCACGGACGCATCTCATTCCCGGCATAGAGCGGCGGCATCGACTCCCACGTTTCTCCCGCGTCCGTACTCCGATACAAGCCGCTCCCATTCGTCCCCGCATAAAACAGCTTTGAATCTGACGGACTCTGCGCGATTGTCCTGATGTTAGTTGTGGCAAATCCGTTGTTGATTGCTCTCCACGTCGTGCCACCATCCTCACTTCGATGCACACCATCACGCCCTGTAATATAGATCGCGCCTTTGCGTGTTCGATCGAGCACCATTGCAATGATCATCTGATCCGCCAGCGATTCCCCGATTCGTTTCCACGAAGCAGCCGCATCAGTTGATTTATAGAGACCCGCGAGCGTTGCCGCATAGATGGTATCCGGCTCGTAGGGATCAACCAGCACCGACGTCACATTCAAGGCCCGCGACGTCTTCACCATATCCGCCGGCACTAATCCGTTATTCACCTTTTCCCAATGGCCGGCCTGATCGATCGACTTGTATACGCCTCCGCTCGTCCCCGCATAGAGAATCGCCGGACGTGTCGGATCCATCCCCAACGTCACCACCATCAGAACTTCTTTCATCCCCTCCATCTTCTTTGACCAGCTCTCGCCGCCGTTCTTGGTCTCAAACACACCCATTGTCGTGGCGATGAAAATGTGCTGATCGTCGACCGGATCGAAGACGAACTGGTTCACCACCGACGTAATCGTCGCGTCATCCAGCCCGGAGCGCATCGATACCCATCGCTGCCCGCCATCGTGGCTCTTGAAGACCGCATCGCCTTTTGTCCCCGCGTACACCGTCGCAGGATAAGCCGGATCGATCGCCATCGCGATCACGCGTGAATGACTCATCCCCTTCGACAGATTCGTCCAGGTCCGCCCGGCGTCGCGGCTCTTGTAGATGTAGTCGTTCGTTGCGACGTAGATGATGTCAGGATTCTTCGGATGAAGCTGCAGCACGACAATGGGATCGCTGCGATTGCAGCCGATGAGAGAAACAAGGAGCAGGAGCAAAGAGAGCAGGCGCTTCATGAGACGAAGGCGATCGCCATCCCCTTATCGATAATTCGTAAACTGCAGGTCAATCCCAAAGTCCTTGCCTTTCAAAAATGTCATCGTCGCCTGCAAATCGTCCTTGCTCTTGCTGAGCACCCGCACCTGCTCGCCTTGAATCTGCGCCTGCACTTTCAATTTCGACTCCTTGACCGCCTTCGTAATTTCTTTCGCCTTCTCAGTAGCGATCCCGCTTTGGATCTTGGCCGTCTGCCGCACCGTCCCGCTGAGCGCCGGTTCAATGGCACCGTAATCGAACGCCTTCAGCGACACACCGCGTTTCGTACACTTCGTCTTGATGATGTCGAGCACCGCATTCAGTTTGTACTCATCGTCTGACAAAATGACGAGCTCCTTTTCTTTCTCCTTCAGCGTGATCTCTGTCTTGGAATCCTTAAAGTCGAACCGCTGCTTCACTTCCTTCGTCGCCTGATCGACCACGTTCCGCAACTCCTGCATGTTCACTTCCGACACGACATCAAACGAAAATTGATCCGCCACGATCCCCTCCTTCTTCTACCTTCTACCTTAAATAGACGGGGCAGCCTGGGCAAGCCCCCACTGCGTGCATGCACCGAGCACCGCCCATAATTTCAGGCTTCGATCGATCCTGCGTGCGGGGTG
>CAZXNN010000423.1:0-3240 GCA_964641915.1 uncultured Nitrospira sp.
CAGCACGTCCTTCACTTCACCCTTGAGCACGCCGCCCTGCACGCCGGCACCGATGGCAACGACTTCGTCAGGATTCACGCCGCGATGGGGTTCTTTTCCGAAGAACTCCTTCACGACTTGAATGACCTTCGGCATGCGGGTCATCCCGCCGACCAGCACGACTTCCTGAATATCCTTGGCGGAGACGCCGGCATCGGACAAGGCCTTGCGGCAGGGTTCGATGGTGCGCTGGATCAGGTCGTCGACCAGTTGCTCCAGTTTCGCCCGGGTCAACTTGATGACCATGTGCTTGGGTCCGCTGGCATCGGCCGTGATAAACGGCAGATTGATTTCTGTTTCCGGTGACGAGGACAGCTCGATCTTGGCCCGTTCGGCCGCTTCCTTCAGCCGCTGTAAGGCCATCCGGTCCTTCTTGAGGTCGATGCCCTGGTCTTTCTTGAATTCGTCGACGAGCCAATCCATGACGCGCTGGTCGAAGTCATCGCCGCCAAGATAGGTATCGCCGTTGGTGGACTTGACTTCGAAGACGCCTTCGCCGATTTCGAGGACGGAGACGTCGAAGGTTCCGCCGCCGAGATCGTAGACGGCGATCCGCTCGTCTTTTTTCTTGTCGAGGCCATAGGCCAGCGACGCGGCCGTCGGTTCGTTGATGATGCGCAGGACGTTCAGCCCTGCGATCTGGCCCGCATCTTTCGTCGCCTGGCGCTGGCTATCGTCGAAATAGGCCGGGACCGTGACAACCGCTTCCGTGACCTTTTCTCCAAGATAGTCTTCTGCCGTCTGTCGCATCTTCTGCAAAATCATGGCGGAGACTTCCGGCGGGCTGTAGGATTTGCCGCGGATGACCACATGCGCATCACCGTTATCGGCTTCCACGACTTTGTAGGGGAGCCGCTTCATGGCTTCCTGCACTTCGCGGCTCTTGAACTTGCGGCCCATGAGGCGCTTGACGGAGAAAATCGTATTTTCAGGGTTGGTGATGGCCTGGCGTTTCGCGATCTGGCCGACGAGCCGCTCCGCCTTCTCAGTGATGCCGACGATAGATGGGGTGGTGCGAGCGCCTTCCGCGTTGGCGATGACGACCGGATCGCCGCCGCTCATAATCGCGACGCATGAGTTGGTGGTGCCGAGGTCGATGCCGATGACTTTGCCCATGAGTAAACTCCTTCCGATATCAGCGACTAAAAATAACCGATGTTTTAGTTCGTTCCCGAAGACTAACTTTCGGTCCCTGCCGGACCAGATGATACACTCACCATCGCTGCGCGGAGGATTCTGTCGTGCAGGCGATAGCCCTTTTGAAATTCGTCCAGGACGTGATCGCTGGGAACCTGGTCTGATGGCACTTGAGAGACGGCCTGATGAGATCCCGGATCAAACGGCTTTCCCACACTCTCAACGGCCTGTACGCCGAATTTGCCAAGGGCGCCGGCCAACTGTTTCAGCGTGAGATCCACACCCTGGACTAGCGCCGCACTGCTCCCCTTGTCATGCGCCGCTTTGATGGCTCGTTCCATGTTGTCGACGACCGGGAGGAGTTCCCTCAGGAGTTGTTCGTTCCCAAACTTGATCTGCTCACGCTGGTCTCGTTGGGCCAGGCGCTTATAGTTTTCGAACTCGGCCGCCAGTCGAAGGTATTTTTCGTTGAGGGCTTTACATTCATCTTCCTTGGCGGCAAGCACGGCCTGCATGCCGCCATCCTGACCTGGGTCAGTGGGGCTTCCGTTCTCTAAGTTGTCAATTGTATTGGCGTTGTCTTGATCGTCGCTCATTGTTTTTCCTCTACAGGGGTGCAGATATCCATAAGGAAGTGGAAGTCAACGGGGGAGGAAAGAAATTTCTGAGAAAAATGATGGGGATATCGTGAAGGCTAAGCCCAAGTTGAGGAGGAGGTTCCGCGAGCCCGACGGTAGAGGAGTTCGAGCCCCTCAAGGGTCAGCAACGGTTCTATGCGTTTAATCGAGGTCGTTTCCGGCGCGATGACCGAGGCCAGGCCTCCGGTTGCGATGACTAGGCAGGTGCGCCCAAGTTCCTGTTGCATGCGCCGGACGAGTGCATCGACGAGACCGGCATATCCGAAGAGCAGCCCGGCTTGGATACTACTCGCGGTATCGGTCCCAATGACGGTCTTCGGACGAGCCAGTTCGACCTTGCTCAGTTTGGCGGCACGGGCAAAGAGTGCCTCTGCCGAGATGCCAATGCCCGGCGCGATGACACCGCCCAGATAGTCTCCCGTTTCGGTCACTGCGCAGAAGGTCGTGGCCGTGCCGAAATCCACGATGATAAGGTCGGTTTTGTATTTATGGTAAGCCGCAGCGGCATTCACGATCCGGTCGCTGCCGATTTCTTTCGGATTGGCATATTTGAGCGTGAGGCCGACATCCATATCCGACGACACGATTAAGGGTGTGCGGTGAAAGTATGTTTCGACCATGGTATCGAAGGTGCCGGTGAGGGCCGGGACGACGCTGGAGATGATGGCGTCCGTGACCTGCTGCGGGGTGCGTCCGCTTCGGGCCAGGAGGTTCAGGCAAAGAACGCCGTATTCATCAGCCGTGGTCTTGGGATCCGTCGCCAGGCGCCAGTGTGCCACCAGCGCGGAGCCTTCGAAGACGCCCCAGACTACGTTGGTGTTGCCGATGTCGATGACCAAAAGCATAGTCGCTATTGTACGTTGTGTCGTAGCGGTTTCGCTAGCTTCTGACATGAATCACGTCGCCCGCCCGGACATCGACGAGGGGCTTGTCTGTACCGGCGGCGTCTGCGGACGGTCTGATTTGCAGTGTCCCGTCAGCTGTAATGGCGACGGCTGTGCCGAGGCTTTCTTCGTCGGCCCCAAGGATCACGCGCACGTTCCGACCGAGCGTGGTGCAACGGTGCTGGTAGGCCTGTCGCAAACGGGATGGACCCTGGGCGCGCAACTCATCGAGGCTCTGTTCCATTTCCATGAGGAGCTGAGCCAGCAACCGGTTGCGATCAACGAGCCGGTGGGTGGATTCGAAGAGCGACGTGGCAATCGGACGTAATTCGTCGGGGAACAGGTCCCGGGGGACATTCACATTCAGCCCGATGCCGATCACGACGACGGGGTTGTCCGGGCTGGTCAGTGAACTTTCACAGAGAATGCCGCCGACTTTGCGTTCGTCCAGTAAGAGGTCGTTCGGCCATTTCAGCGCGACCGATGTCGCGGCGACTTCCTGGACGGCTTCCGCCACTGCCAATGCCGTCGTCAGGGGCACC
>CAZXNN010000424.1:0-3239 GCA_964641915.1 uncultured Nitrospira sp.
GGTTGCGCCCTTCTTGACAAGTTCCTCCACCGACGCTTCCAACGTCGGTGCACAAAACTCGTTGTAAGCCACTGCGAACAAGACATCTCCTAAGTTCGCCCGCAACTGAGCGGCAACGGCTTCAAGTCCTGATTGATACGGGTCCGTCTCCGGCGTCCTCGGCATCTGGCGGATCTTGGTATCCAACTCGACCTCTTCCGCCGACGGCGGCAGCTTCGCGGCACGCCGCTGACCCTCCAGTCGTTTCAGCTTCGTGACCAATTCCTGCGGACACCCCTTGGGAATACCGCCATGACCCACTAAAATTACACCGCGTCTCGTTGCCGTCATGTCATCTCTCCTCCGGTTAATTTGCTTTGCTCACATTGAATTGGTCGTCACGTTCAAAAACTCTTGAAGATTGGTCTTCCCATAATGACTCGCCGGGTACACCGTTCGAATGAAACCCGCCACCAATGCCATCAACTGCTTCACTGCCGGAGTCTTTTCGGGGTCGGTGGCCGGCAGGAGACGGACCGTGATGGAACGCTCGTGCCATTTGAGCTGGACAAAGAAACTGCGCGCGACGCCCTGTTCAATCGCCACCGACTCCAACAAGGCCTCCTTCCCGCTCCGGCCCACATAAAACTCCTGCACTTTCAGGATGTCGGTTCCCGCCCGATGCATCATCGGAACGAAGGCCTGATAAAGCCTCTGTAAATCTCCGGCATCTTCTATGACGACATGCGGCATGATGGCTCCTCTCTACACATGATTACGCAACATGAGCTCTTTCGGATGCGGATTGAGATAGACCTGATCTCGGATATAGCGGACGTCGAAGAGATGCACGTAATGTTTGATCAGCGTGAGCGGCACGATCAACGGCGTCAGACCCTGATGGTAGTCACTGATCACCCCCAACAACTCTGTCTTTTGCGAGGCCCCCAATAGCGTCTTGAAATAGCCCAGAATGTGCTGCAGCACATTGACATGCTTGCGGACCGTCGCTTTCACAGCTAACGCCTTCATGAACAGCTCTCCATACTTGAGCGCCAGCTCTTTGGGTCGATGATGCTCCGCTTGGCCGACCAGTCGACCGAGGACTTGATAGTGCTGTGCACTATGGGCCAGCAGGAGATACTTGTGGATCGTGTGAAATCGCACCACCGCCTGCCTCGTGACTCCGTTCTGAAGCAGATCCTGGTAACGACGATAGCAAAAGACTCTCTCGATAAAATTCTCTCTCAGCGGCGCATCACAGAGCCGCCCTTCCTCCTCGACCGGAATCAGCGGAAAGTGCTCCATGAAAGCCCGCGCAAATATTCCGATGCCGTTGTGACTCGGCATCGCCTGTTCTGTGTAGACTCGTACCCGCTCGACCCCGCAGCTTGGCGAACCTCTTTTAAAGACATACCCGGATAAATCCAGATTCCCTAGTTCCGCCAGGCGGCCCGTGGTCATCTTCTCCAGCACCCGCGTATAGTCTCGCCCACTCTTGATGGTCAGAAGGCGGGGATGCGCTGGATCGCCCACCAGCCGCATCGCCTCGCGAGGAGTCCCCAGTCCTGCCTCAACCTCCGGACAGACCGGAACCCATTCCACGTAGGGGCCAAGCACATCCGTCAGAAAATTGTCCCGTTTATGCCCTCCGTCGAAGCGGACTTCGTCTCCGAGGAGACAGCGGCTGATCCCGAGACGGAGCGGTCCGATTGTCATGTCGTCACCTTGTGTTTACCGAGATCCATATACTCCCGGCGGGCTTGTGCATGATCCACCAGAGGGGAGGGATATTCGACACCGATCCGGCATCCGGCCCGGACCTGCTCATCAGGCGTCATCAGATGCGGCTCATGAATCCACTTGCCCGTCACGTTCCCCAGTTCCGGAAGATAGGTACGAATGTAGAGGCCGTCCGGATCAAACTTCTTGCTTTGCAGCGCCGGATTGAAAATACGATACCCGCGCATCGCGTCTGTCCCGGTCCCGGCGCACCATTGCCAATTGCCGTTGTTGGCGGCGACATCGGCGTCCAGCAACTGATGCATGAAATATCGCTCGCCGCTTTGCCAATCGAGGCGCAGATCCTTGATGAGAAACGAGGCCACGATCATCCGCACCCGGTTATGCATCCATCCGGTCTGGTTGAGTTGACGCATCCCCGCATCCACGATCGGAAACCCGGTTTTCCCCTGACACCAGGCCTGAAACAACCGGTCCCGTTCAACCCCCGATTCGCGGACAGGGGGAACCGCCGCAGCGCGGAACGGCCCCTTCATCACCCGGGGAAAGGCTGAGAGCACCTGCTGAAAGAATTCTCTCCAAACCAGCTCATCGATCCAGATGAGCACGTCCGCTCTCGACACCCGCCCGCCTTTCGCGAGAGAGGCCAAGGCTTCATGAACAGCCGTGCGCACCGACAATGTGCCGAAACGGAAATGCGGAGAGAGACGCGAGCTACCGTCCATACCCGGCCTGTTTCTCCCGTCACCATACGTATGGACAGATTTTCCGAGAAACGCCTGCAGCCGCATCTGCGCCTGCCGCTCGCCCGGATTGATCCATGGAACGACCCGGTCGTACCCCAGTTCTACCGGAGAAGGAATGGCACGCGGGCCAGAACGCAAGGGAACCGACGCCTTGGGCCTGGGGCTCCCCAGGGGCGATGGCTTCGAGGCCTGCCACTTGGCCCACCAACGCGCACGATAGGCACTGTACCGTTGCAACGGGTCTCCTGTAGCGCCCCGAATCTCTTCCGCCTCAAAGACCACATGATCTTTGAATGTCTTACTCCGGATGCCCTGCTCGGCAAGCGCGAGCTGCACCCGGCGGTCACGTTCGATTGCTGCAGGCTCATAGTCGCGATTCCAATAGACGACATCGGCCTTCGATTCGCGAGCGGCCTGCACGACGGCGTCCACTGGTTCGCCCAGCCGCCACTGCAACGCGAGTCCCCGGCCAGCCAGTGATGCCGACAGTTCCTGGAGACAGCCGAGCATGAAGTTCACACAGGCGGAACCGAACTCACGGGACTGGAGCAGCGGTTCATCAAATACAAAAAGCGGCAGCACCTCATCGCACTCCTGGCAGGCCGCCGTCAGCGCCGGTTGATCGTGCAGCCGGAGATCCCGTCTGAACCAGACCATGCCACGCATCAGAGGAACTCCTGTGAGGCCCGTTTCGGTTTGTTGTCGGACATCGGCTCATCGACGAAGACCCTGCGCCGCCAGATGAGATACAGAGCAAACACAATGGTCGTG
>CAZXNN010000425.1:0-3234 GCA_964641915.1 uncultured Nitrospira sp.
AGCCTTCGCTCTTCCAGCCTTCCGCAATGATGAGATCGTAGGAGCCATCGAGAAACCGGTCCCGAATCTCCTCAACCTTCATTTCCTCCGGCACATCGGCGAACATCGCCAGGCTGCCGCGAGACATCACGATGACACTGCTGGCCCCCGCGCGCTTGTGGCGCCAGCTGTCCTTCCCTTCAGTATCGAGATCGAAGCCGTGGCCGGCATGTTTCACCGTCGCCACACGATAGCCCGCCCGCACCAACTCGGGAATCACGCGCTCGATCAACGTGGTCTTGCCGCTGTTCGACCGGCCGACAAATGACACGATGGGCACGGCCATGGGCTCAGTCCCTTTCCACGATCAACAACAGGACGTCTTGTGCCCGGTGCTGTGGGTATGCTCCGCCTGCGTTTTCCAGGCTTCTCCGCTCAACAATTGCACGGTCACCAGATCACCCGGATTCACCCGTTCCACTTCGACAGGGATATCGATCAGGCAATTCGCCTTCACCATCGACGTGAGAATCCCGGACCCTTGTGCGCCGGTCGTCCGGACCTTGAAAACACCGTCTTCCCGCGTCAACACGCCCCGAAGAAAATGCCGGCGATCCGTTCGTTTTGAAAACTTTTCCTGGATGACTGCATGCACAAGCGGCCGGCTGTAGGTCCGATGCCCGTTCATCTTCAAAATGGCCGGCCGCACCAGTTGCTCGAAGGTCACCATCGACGAAACCGGATTCCCCGGAAGGCCGAAAGCCAGCTTGCCCTGAATCTTGCCGAAGGCCAGCGGCTGCCCCGGCCGGATCGCGAGCTTCCAGAAATTCATCTCGGCGCCCAATTCCCGGAATACGGCTTTGGTAAAATCGTAGTCCCCCATCGACACGCCGCCGGACAGCACCAACACATCCGCCGTCAACCCATGGGAGATCTTTTCCTTCAAGGCGGCGGGAGTATCGCGGGCAATCCCGAGCAGAAACGGAATGCCGCCGGCCTCCTGCACCGCCGCCGCAATCCCGTAGCTGTTCGAATTGATGATCTTTTCTTCACTGAACCGCTCATCCAGATCAGCCAACTCATCACCCGTCGACAGGATGGCTACGCGCGGGCGCTGATAGACAAAGACGAAGGACTTCGCGAGGATCGCCAGCATGCCCGCGTCGCCGGGGCGGATCTGCGTCCCCTTGGCGATAATGCATTCGCCCTTCTTCACATCTTCGCCTTGCGGCCGGATGTTGGAGCCGCGCGGCTCGGGCTTGAAGACTCGGACGGAATCGGGCGTGTGTTCCGTATCTTCCACTTTCAACACCGTGTCCGCGCCTTGCGGAATCGGCGCGCCGGTCATGATACGGATCGCCTGCCCGGGGCCAACCGACTTGGTCGGCATTTTCCCGGCCGGCACATCTTCAATCACCTTCAAGGTGACCGTCTTTTCGATCGCATGCTCCAGCTTGATATCCTCCCAGCGCACGGCAAATCCGTCCATCGCGCTGTTATTCCACGGCGGATTATCCCGCTCGGCCACGATATCTTCGCCCAGCACACGTCCAAGCGCGTCAAGGATCGACACTTTCTCCAGGCCCAGCGTCGGGGTGGCTTCCAAGACAATCCGCTGCGCCTCTTCAAGCCGCGTGAGTCCTTCTGTTGCGTCAGTTGCCTTCACAATCGCTCCCATCTCTAACAGGCTGATAAAAAAGTCCGCCAGCGGCGTTCTCGCCGCACTCAGAGGCTCAACGTACCGAGGCGTACGCCTCGCCTCTTCGCTTGCTGCGGCCTTGCTGGACGGCCTTTTTGAGCAGCCTGTGGATAGTCATACAATGGTCCATCAGAAACCATCACCACATCCTGAACGTGAATAGAATCTTGTCGCAAGACACTAATGTGCATGCCGCGGCGCCACTTTCACCAGTGACCCGCTCTTCTTACAAAACGCTTCGATTTGATTCGCGATATTGTGATAGCACTCGGCCGTCGCGGTATCGGAATTGAACATCGCGAAGGGTTCGCCCGCATCCGATTGCATCACCACATCCGGATCGAGCGGAATCCGTCCGAGGAACGGCACGCCCATGTCGTTGGCGGACGCTTCTCCCCCGCCCTTCCGGAACACTTCGATACTCTGATGACAATGCGGACATTCCAGGCCGCTCATATTTTCCACGATCCCGATGATCGGCACTTCGCTGTCCTTGCAGAACGTCACCGACTTGCGTGAATCCAGCAAGGCGACTTCCTGAGGAGTGGTGATGATGACCGCGCCGCTGACATTGCCGAGCAGATCGATCGTCGTCACCGATTCGTTGCCGGTTCCCGGCGGCAAGTCGACGAACAGAAAGTTCAGATCCTGCCATTCCACACCACCCAGCAGCTGATTAATGAATTCATACTTGTACGCGTCGCGCCAGATGATGGGGTCGTCCGGGTTCTGGAGCAGGAACGACATGGAAGCAATTTTCAGATTGTAGGCCTGGAAGGGGATGATGCCGCCGGACGTGCTGATCTTGAGCTTCTGTCCTTCCGCTCCGACCATCTTCGGAATGTTCGGCCCGTGAATGTCCATGTCGCAAATACCCACATGCCAGCCCTTGAGCGCAAGGCTGACTGCCAGGTTGGTGGTGCAGGTGCTCTTTCCTACGCCCCCCTTGTTGCTCATAATCAACACTTTGTACTCGATGCGCTCCATCCGCTTGGCGACGAGCCATCGGCTGTGCCCTTCTTTATCCTTCTGACAGGATTCGTTCTCGTCGCAGATCGCGCAGGCCCACATATAGGTGCAGGCATCGCTTCCCCCGGATGTGGGCGGTTGAATGACATTCAGTTCACGGGCCATAGTGTGTCCTTCTATATGACATGAAGCCTGGGGCTTCGGTTATCGACGGGGGTTTCCGCTAGGCACTCCGACATACTCGTTGTCACCGGACTTCGTCATGCGCGCGGCGCCGGCCGCCACAGTCGCCGGCGTCAGCGGCGGCACCTCCGCAGCGTCGGCTTCTTCCGGCACCGGTTTCTTCTTATTGAAGAAGCCGGCGCTGATGATGCCGACTTCATAAAACACATACATGGGCAACGCCATGAGGCACTGGTTGAATGGATCGGGCGTCGGCGTGAGAATGGCGGCGATGATGAACGCCCCCAACAACGCCCATTTCCGATAGCGCCGGAGAAACGGTGCATCGACCCAGCCCAGCTTGGCCATCAGCGTGATCGCCAGCGGCACTTCGAAAATCAGGCCGAAGACGAGCAAAAACCACA
>CAZXNN010000426.1:0-3224 GCA_964641915.1 uncultured Nitrospira sp.
TCAGGATTCATCTTCGACCACTGGCGCGCGCCGTTGCGCAAGCGTTCCTGACGATCCGCCGGCAACTGATCCCAGTTCTGATTGAATTTCTGCAACAGCTGTTGCTCCTGCTGATTCAGTTGGCTCCACGGCACGCCCTGGGACTCAGCCTGGGCCCATGCCGCGAGGCTCCATCCAAACAGCAGAATAATGTTGAGCATAAATCCCATCATCGCTTCATCTCTCGCATGGGATCGATTGGACGGGTCCCCTGCTGATCAGACCCTTCACGACTTTCCCGTCGCTTCGTTCGCGGCGTTTCTTGAGTCGGCCCGGATCGCTGGTCCTTTTGAGGTATCGCTGTTTCGGCACCCGACAATTCAACGGCTTGAAACGGGTCGACCCATCGGCCATCGCCCGTGTTCCAGTTGCCTAAAAATTCCAGGAAGTCGGCATCCGGCACTTGCATGGCCTCCGGCGGGGCGGCAGCCACCGATACCCCCATCCATAGCAGCGCGCAGCACATCCACCAACCTAGGCACGCATATCCCCTACCCTGCCTGGTCATCATCGGCCAGCCAATGAAAAAATTCGAGATCTTCGGCTAGCTCGACATTCTCGACAGACGTGACGAGCTCGAAATCATCCAACGTCACGGCCGCATGCTGAGGAGGCGCCCCCGGTTGCGTCCAGAGCAGCACTGCCAGTGCCGCAAGGGAGGCCACGGCCACGCCGGAAGCCCAGAGACGCCAAGAAGACCGGCGCGTGCGCGCGTCCAACGCGGCCAGCCGCCCCTGCTGCAGTCGGAGGGCCGTTGCGCGATCCACCTCGCCCACGGCACGATCTAACACCGCCTTGGCGTGGCCGACAAACTCATGATCGCTGCGAGGCAAATCCTGACTCATGGCCAATGATTTCCTAATCGCGTTCGAAGCGTGTGAATGGCACGAAAATAGTGCGTCTTCACACTCCCCTCGGAACAGCCCATCGCCGCCGCCGTTTGCGCCACATCGAGTTCTTCCCAGGCCCGAAGTAAGAACGCTTGCTGCTGTCGGAGAGGCAGGGTTCGCAATGCCGCATCAAGCGCCGACGAAGCCTCTTTGATCTTCAGTTGGTGGTCTGCCGGCGGAGTCGTCGTATCGGCGATGGCGTCCAATGGATCGCTGGCTTCCTCACTATCCTCATTGCGGCCCAGCCAGAGACGCCAGCGGGACCGGACTTTTGTCCGACGATACCAATCGCGAATCTTGGATTGCAAAATCCGATGAAACAGCGGCCCCCATTCCGCTTCGTCGCGCGTCCCATACCGTTCGACCAGCTTGAGCATGGCCTCTTGCACAAGATCCAACGCCTCGTCATCGTGTCCCGTGGCGATCTGTGCCATCCGAAACGCGCGGCGTTCGACTCCGGCTAAAAATCGATCAAGCGCCCGTCTCTCCTCCAGAGTCGAGATCCTCCCACCCAGATAGCATTGACCACTGTGGGCCGATGTCAGACTTCGAGAGAGTGCCATTCGCAGCTCCTCATCTCGATGCCGACGGAACACGTTCCTGCGCCGTACGACTGATTGTCATGAGATCTGCTCTCCAGGTCAAGACGTGCGTTCCACGCGACTCCCAGTCAGAGAGCGCCCCCTTGTTCAACTGAACGTCTTGAGGGGCCGGGGGTTGACATCAACTGGCCACGTGAACGTAGCAGTCAACAGCGGCTCGACTGTGCGGTGATACAGGAAACCGGTGAGATTACTTCGACTTCGGAGCAGGCTTGGCAATAACTGACGCAGGTTGATTGAGGGGAATGGAGACGACGACGTCCTGCTGCGGGTCCGCATCTTGGTCCTTACCATCATGGCCCACGCTATACATGACCCCTCTCCTGAGATTGACCAACATCGGAAGGCCCGTATAGGGATCATAAAAGCGTTGACCGGCTTTAGCAATCCGCGCCAGCAGATCGGCATCCTGCGGACCGCGTCGCAACCAGGCTTGCAGACTCGCCAGACGGAGACGCGCATCCGTGTCGATAACCAAGCCATTGTAGTGATCCCATGCCGGAAGCGGATCAATGCCGATGATGTTTTCAATCGGATTCGTCACATAGTCCATGACGCTGGTCGCCGGATGTTTGATATACGTGGAGCGCTTTGGCATCGCGCCATACCGGCCTTCTCCGGCAGCCTTATAAGACGACTCGTAGTATTCAGCGTAGTCGTTGAATCGTCTTTGCTTCGGCAGCGGAAGCATGCTGGCCACGCTGACATGGAACGGCACGTCCTCGCCCCGGTCAGCATCGAGTTGTGCCCCGTACAACTTGGTCGCCAAGACCAACTGACTCTGCATCGGCCATCGCATGGACGACTCGACTGGATCGAGCGGGCGAAGCATCTTCGTGATCCGGGGAAGCGCCTTGCCATCGAAGTCCGGCTTGACCAGCAGCCCTGAGGCAACCGCAATATCATCGTTGATCGCCTGGAGCGCCATTATCTTGACCGGAAGGGTCTTCGCCTGGCTGAACGTGGTCCGCCAGGCTTCCATGTCACCTTCCAGCCGCTCAACTCCAGCCTCGGGAACAGCCCCTTGGCTAAACCCTTCCGCCACATGCAGCCGATGCGCAAAGAGGATCGCCGCACAAGGCGGTGTCACCGCCTGCCCATGCCCCCAATCCTCAAACGGCATCTTGAGCCATTGCCGGTAACGGCCGAGGGACACCGTCGCCTGACTCGTCCAGCCTTTCAGGCTGTCCGATTGGACCTTGAACTGCCCCGCTGGATCTGCCGACCTGTACCAACCCTGCGCCACACTCGCAGACGCATTTTTCTGATTGGCTCCGGCCAGACCCTCATTTTCACCGTGGCAGACCGGGGCCATCTCTCCATCCTTGGCATCCGGTTTTCGCTCGTACCCTGCCTGAACCGGATCCGCCGTGGCATCCGCCTCGAATCCGAGCAGAAGCAGGTATCCGTTCTTGCCGGAATCCATCATGGCACGTTGAGGTGACGTAGTCAGACTTTGAAATGCCGGGCTCGGTTTTTCTTCCATCACCAACCAGGTCAGACCCACGGCCCCAATGACCATTGCCACGATCGCCACAGACAATACCGCCAGACCTACTATCGACATCACGAGCGCACGCGTCGTCGAGAAGCAGGAACCGATGAATACCGACAAACCAATACGAACGCGTGCCAGCTTCGCGCTCAACCGTGGACGTGGTTTGGGAACAACCGTTCGCTCAATCGTCTGGGT
>CAZXNN010000427.1:0-3218 GCA_964641915.1 uncultured Nitrospira sp.
CTGTCTGGTTTTCCGTCTGGCAATATGCATGGTCTAAGACCGCTTAGCTCCCCTGTTCGTCCCCGTGCGGGAGATGATCGATCGACGCGCCGACCGCGAACCGATCTTGCTTCGTGACCGGCGCCTTCCCGACAAGCTCCTTCACGCTTTGATAAATGCCTTCCGCCGTCAGCCCATACCGCTCCCGCAAGAAATCCTGGGGCCCTTGCTCAATATACCAATCCGGAAGCCCGAGAACTTTGGTCGTCACGTCGGTGATGCGGGCATCGGACAACGCTTCGAGCACTGCGGAGCCGAAGCCCCCCATCTTGCAGCCCTCTTCTACCGTCACCACATATCGCACTCGTTTGGCCACATCGACTATCAGGTCCTGATCGAGCGGTTTCACGAATCGGGCGTTCACCACAGCGGTTGAAATACCCTCCTTGGTCAGCCGTTCGGCCGCCTGCATCGCCTGCCAGACCGAGACTCCGATGGCCATGATTGCGACATCGGATCCGTCTTTCATCAACTCGCCCTTCCCGATCGGGATTGCGGCAGGAGCGACATCCATCGAAACGCCGAGGCTGACCCCGCGCGGATAGCGGAGCGAGACCGGCCCGTCATGCTGGATGCAGGTCTTCATCATGTGCTGCAGTTCGTTCTCATCCTTCGGCGCCATCACCACCATATTCGGGGCGTGCCGCAGATAGGCGAAGTCGAACGCCCCGTGATGCGTGGTGCCGTCTTCCGCAACGAGACCCCCGCGATCGATACAGAAAACGACTGGGAGGTTCTGCGTGGCCACATCATGCACCACTTGATCGTAGGCACGCTGCAAGAAAGTCGAGTACATCGCCACCACAGGTTTCAGACCCTGCGTCGCCAGCCCGGCTGCGAATGTCACCGCATGTTGTTCTGCGATCCCCACATCGTACAAGCGATCAGGGAATTCTTTCTCGAACCCTGTAAGCCCGGTTCCTTCGCACATGGCCGCCGTGATGGCGACAATCCTCTTGTCCTCGCGAGCCAGCTTCACCAATGAGTCCATAGCAATTTGAGTATAGGAGGGACGAGCAGCCTTTTTCGCCGGCACACCGGTCTCGCGAACGAAAGGGGGGCAGGCATGAAACCAGACCGGATTATTGATGGCCGGCTCATATCCGAGACCCTTCTTCGTAATCACATGCAACAATACCGGCCCCTTCATCTTCAGCACATTCTCCAGAGTCGGAAGCAAGTGCTCGAAGTTGTGGCCATCGATCGGACCGCAGTACTGAAAACCAAGCTCTTCGAACAGCAACCCGGGAAGGATCGCGCCCTTCGCCAGCTCTTCCGCGCGGCGGGCCAGCTTCTGCATGTCTTCCCCGATGTGAGGAATCTTTCGCAGGAGTTGGCCGGTTTCTTCACGCATCTTCCCGTAGAATTCACCGGTAATAGTTCGGCTCAGGTAGGCGGAAATCGCGCCGACGTTTTTCGAAATCGACATTTGATTGTCGTTCAAGATCACCAGAAAATCTTTGCCCATCCCGCCAGCATGGTGCAGACCCTCCAGAGTCATCCCGGCGGTCATCGCGCCGTCACCGACGACACAGACAACTTTATTTTTCTGTCGCAACTGCTCGCGTGCTTCAACGAGTCCGAATGCCGCCGACACGCCCGTACCGGCATGCCCGGCATTGAAGGAATCGTATTCGCTTTCTTCTCTTTTACAAAATCCGCTGAGCCCGCCGTACTGACGCAGCGTATGGAACTGCTCACGACGGCCCGTCAGCAACTTGTGCGTATAAGCCTGATTGCTGGTATCCCAGACGATCTTGTCGGTCGGCGTTTTCAACAAGTAGTGCAACGCCACCGTGAGTTCAACCACGCCGAGATTCGACGCCAAGTGTCCACCAACGCTGGATACGGTACCAATGATCTGCTCACGGATTTCTTCGCACAGCGCGGGCAATTGGCTCGACGATACCCGCTTGAGATCTGCTGGACTTTGAATCGTCTTGAGGATCGACATAGGATGGTCTCCCTTGAATCGTATCTCAGCTATTCTGCTTGGTTTTTACGAACTATGGGGCAGAAGAATGGATGCAACCGCATCACAGTCCATTAAGATAGAATTGGACTTCAGTTTCACACAAGGACCCTTTGCTGTCAAGCAGTTAGGTGCGCCACATTTCGACTCGTCACTCTTCATGACCCAAATTGAAACGTCACCACTGTGGAGAGCGTAAAATCGGCGGCGCTCCCGACAATGAAGTCGAGATTTTCAACGGCATACACTTGCCAGAGCAGCCGGGGACGAAGTCGATAATTAAAGCCGAGCACGCCTTCCGTCACGCCATTATCAAGCACGTGCGTGCCGGTCCCATAGAGAGGCGACGAGAAATAGTCGAAATGTCCCGCGATGGAGAAATTTTCCGACCAGAGATACTCCACTACCACCAGGGCAGAAACGACCGGCTGCAACCCGAATCCTGCAATGTGGCCAGTCGGAATCACCCCGTTGAGATTTGCATACGCCATCCAGTCCTTGGCCACATGTTTCTCCAGGGCCAAGCCAAACCCGTAATCCGGACTGCCGCTTCCCAAGAGGTGCGATTCGTCTCCCGTCGGAAGTTTTAGCGCAGCGCGAAGAGATACGGCCGGCAATGAACTCGTCTCCGTCAGCACCTGATACTTCCCCATAACCGAGGCATCGCCCAATCCAACGACACCCTCCCGCGCATTAATCGCGGTGCGTCCGCCCGATGTCACCTGGTAGGCATAGCCTGCCCCTTTGAGCGCCCTCCGATCAGGCGCCAGGCCAGTCGTCGCCCGCTCAACCGCCGTGATCATGCCTTCCATGATACCTCGATACCGGTTCACCACTGGCACTTCCACCGCCATCTCCAGTCGCTCGGTCACTCCGTAACGGAGAAACAATCCTGACCGGATACTCTCAAACTTCATCGTGACTGATGTCTGCGGTGTGGCATCGGAAAAAACGTTGGCGGTGTTGGCGAGTTCGATGCGAAGATCGAGTGCCCCAGGCTTCAAGACCGTCGCGCGATCGCCGGGCATTCCGAGCACTAATTGGTGAAGCGGCTGGAAATTTCTAACGGGGAACGGTCCAAACCCCTCAGCCAACACGAGCCGAGGACTCACCCCAACAGTCAGCGCAATACTCATGAACAGGATGGCGAAAACAATCTGGCCCGGCGACATCTCTATGCCTCGCTTCCTAGTAAGGGAAATCAAGG
>CAZXNN010000428.1:0-3213 GCA_964641915.1 uncultured Nitrospira sp.
GACATATGCCAGTTTTGCTCGTTGTCCGTGCGAAAGAGATGAACCGATCCATCAAGATTTCCAGACGCGAGATACTCGCCGTTTGGATTCACCGCGATCGACAGCAGCGCCCCATCATAGGGAAAGGGGCGCACGGGCTTCTCGCTGCCCAATTTCCACAGCCACGCGCCGCCGTAGCAGGCAGACAGGATCCCTGCCCCGCGCGGCATCCAGGCCAGCGCGGAGATGGTCGTCTGATGGGCCGGGACCTCTCCGGCAAGTTGCGGCTCCTTCTGCGCAGCACAGTCCCAAAGTCGCAACCGCTTCCCTGCCGATGCCGCGAGAAGCTTGCCGTCCGGCGACCAGAAAAGATTCTCGACCCAGGCTGCTTGTCCGCCCGGCTCTACTTCAGCTCGAGCCGTCCCGGTCTCCGGATCCCAGATCCTGACGGCCCCATCCTGCCCCCCTGTTGCCAATTCGGGTCGAGTAGGATGCCAGGCCAGCACCTGAGCCGATTGCCGATGCCCCGCCAGCGGATTCCCTCGCTTGAAGGACGGCACCTCCCAGACCGCGACCTCACCGGAGGCAGCACAGGCCGCCAGCTTGGTCCCATCGGCGGAAAACCCGACCCGGTGGACATAGTCATCGACTCGGGCATAGCCGACCGGCCCCAGAGTGACCACCGGCTTCCGCTTGGCTAGACGAGGCATGACCGGAACCCTTTCGTGAGCGCATCCCGATCCAGATCCTTCCCGATGAAGACCAGTTGATTGTTGCGCAGCTCGCCGGCTTTCCATGCCCGATCGGCTTTGCCGTCGAAGAGCATATGGACGCCTTGAAACACGAAACGATGATCGCGGTCCTCGACATTCAGGATGCCCTTCATCCGGTAGATCTTCGTCCCCATCGTCGAAAGCACTTCGCGAAACCAGTCGTTCACTTTGCCCTCGTCCACGACTCCATCCTCGACCAGCGCCACTGAGAACACGCTGGGGTCGTGCTGATGGGCATCTTCGCCGAGAAAATTGGGATCGATGTCCAACTTACGGCTCAGATCGAACGCCCCGATGTTCAACAGCCGGTTGATCTCCACCTGTGCATCCTTCGTCCGGTGGATCTTCGCCATGACGTTGATCGCCCGAATTCTGGCTTCCAGCCGGTCCACCTCGCCGGGCGGCACCAGGTCGATCTTGTTCAGCAGAATGACGTCGGCGAATGCGATCTGCTCCTTGGCCTCCGGACTCGTATCGAGATGCTCCCAGATATGTTTCGAATCGACGACGGTGACGATTCCGTCGAGCAACAACCGCCGCTTCATCTCGTCGTCGGCAAAAAAGGTCTGCGCGACCGGCGCCGGATCGGCCAAGCCGGTTGTCTCGATGACCATATAGTCGAAACGGTCTTTCCTCTTGAGCAAATTGCCGATTATGCGGATCAAATCGCCGCGCACGGTGCAGCAGATGCACCCATTGTTCATCTCGAAGATCTCTTCATCCGCGCCGATCACCAATTGATTGTCGATCCCGACTTCGCCGAATTCGTTGACGATCACGGCGACACGCTTACCGTGCTCGGTGGTCAAGATCCGGTTCAACAACGTCGTTTTTCCTGCCCCGAGAAACCCGGTCAGAACGGTCACAGGCACCAGATTCGGTTCAGACGTCGGCATATATTCCTCCTCCACTCGTAATGGCACTGATTCCGCCTCCCATGCATCTTCTGCAGGAAAGGATCGAACACCGTCCGCCATACAGATGGAGAACAGCCCAACCCCTTGAGCGCCCGCTCGACAGGAGGACGAACGGGCAGACGCCCGATCCTCTCCTGCACAGGATGCAGAGAAACGGAAAACGATGATTCTAAGAGGACTAGATCAGAACAGGGGGACCGCGAGAGGGATCGACGAAGAGGGACACCGATCGGAGCGGGGATTCAAACAGAAGATCGACGGTGGCACGCAACACCGCAACCGTGACCGTGAGATGGGCGGACTGCAACGAAGTCCCGGCCACATGGTCGAGCCAGGCACAGAGATCCGATTCACTATGGTGCGAATCAGTGGGGAGGGCAAGGTCGTGCTCGATCAGAAGCGGATTCAGCGCCAGCGCGAGCACAAGGTACACTGCTGCCAATCCAAGACGAATCAGGACTGATGATGAGGCGCTTACTGACATTGCGGGCACCATCCAAAAAACTCCAATGCATGACCTTCGATCGCAAACTTGGTTTGCTGCTCAACCAATTCCGTCAGCTTCTTGAGCGGACAGAGCATCAAGTCGACGATCTGGCCGCACCCGCGGCATTGGATATGATGGTGATGTTCACGGCCATGACGGACCTCGTACCGCATCTGCCCCTCATGGAGCCCGACCGGATTCACCAGCCCGAGCTCCTGCAGCATCGCTACATTCCGGTAGACCGTGACCAGATCCACCGCCGTCTTCGCCCTCTTCAGCCGATCAGCGATCTCAGCCACCGTAATGGGCAGCGTGCTCTGCTCCAGAATGGCCAGAATGGCCTTCCTGGGCTTCGTCAGCTTTTTCCCGCCGGCGCGCAAACTATCGAGAATGGATTCGGCCATCGGTAATTCCTAATTGCAAGTGAGTTGCATTTACCATCCTGTCTCCATTGCTGTCAAGTGCCCTTTATCGAAATCAGCCGATCTCGTCATCACCCCGACCAGCATGCTAGGATGCCACCACGATGCTTATCGACACTCACACCCATCTCGACGACGCCCGCTACAACGATGACCGCGACGCGATGATCGCGCGGGCGCGCGAAGCCGGCGTGGACAATTTCATCACCATCGGCTGCGACCTTGCCACGAGCCAATCCGCAGTCGCCCTGGCCGACCAGCACCCCTTCGTCTATGCCTCGATCGGCGTGCATCCGCACGAGGTGAAGCACATTCAAGACACCTGGTACGACGAGTTCCGCCGGCTGGCCAAGAATCGGAAAGTCGTGGCCTATGGCGAGATCGGCTTGGACTATCACTACAACCACTCCTCGCCGAAAGAACAGCGCGAACGGTTTCGCGAACAGATTCAGCTCGCGCACGAACTCCGGCTCCCGGTGATCATTCACACCAGGGAAGCCGACGCGGATACGGTCATGATCTTACGGGAAGAGAAAGCGTCGGAAGTCGGCGGGGTGTTTCACTGCTTTTCCGGAAATGCGGCACTCGCGAAGGAGGCGTTGGATCTGGGGTTCTACCTGTCGTTCTCCGGCATT
>CAZXNN010000429.1:0-3210 GCA_964641915.1 uncultured Nitrospira sp.
CTGTTCTATCTGCGCCGAAACCGGAAAACGGAGACTCACCACCGCAGCCGTCTTGAAGAAACCAAGAAGTCCGGAATCCCTGAGCCCCTGACCTTGCATCCCGTCATCGACACCAATAAATGCATTGGCTCAGGGGCCTGTGTCAAAGCCTGTCCTGAACATGCATTGGGGCTTGTAGGGAGAAAGGCAGTACTCGTTCAACCCGACCACTGTATCGGTCATGGGGCTTGCGAGGCTGCCTGTCCGGTTGAAGCGATTTCGCTGGTATTCGGGACCGAGAAGCGCGGCATCGATATTCCACAGCTGAAACCGACGTTCGAAACGAATGTGCCGGGGATCTACATTGCCGGCGAGCTGGGTGGAATGGGGCTTATCCGCAAGGGAGTGGATCAGGGAGCGCGGGCCATCGCGTCTATTCGAAAAAGTAAGGGAACGGGCGATCAGCTGGATGTGGTGATCGTTGGCTCAGGACCCGCCGGGCTCTCGGCATCACTGGCGGCAAAAGAGCATGGCCTTCGAAGTGTGACGATTGAGCAGGAAGACGGACTCGGCGGGTCGGTCTATCATTTTCCTCGCAGGAAGTTGGCGATGACCGCCCCGATGAATTTGCCGATTATCGGAAAGTTCGATCGGTACGAAATCAGCAAGGAAGAACTGTTGGAGTTTTGGAATGGAGCGATTCGCAAGACCGGGCTGAAAATCAGCTTCTCGGAGCGGATGGAGGGGGTCAGCAAGTTCGGGAACGGATTTCTCGTCAAAACATCGAAGCAGATTTACAAGACCAGAAATGTGCTGCTCGCGATCGGCCGGCGTGGATCTCCCAGAAAACTGGGTGTGCCGGGGGAAGAGCAGCCCAAAGTGGTCTATCGGCTCATTGATGCGGAACAGTATCGCGGGCAGCATGTCCTTGTAGTCGGTGGCGGCGATAGCGCTGCGGAAGCCGCGTTGGCAATTGCCGCAGAGAAAGGGACGACCGTCACGATCTCCTGCCGTGGCGATGAAATCTTTACCCGTCCCAAAGACAAGAATCGCCAGCAGTTAAAACAGTGTGTGGCAGAAAAGAAGCTGACGGTGTTGGTGAATGCGAAGGTCAAAGAGATCGGCAAAGACACGGTCACCCTCGATCATGACGGGCAATCTCTCGTATTGAAGAATGACGCGGTCATCATCTGCGCCGGCGGCTCACTCCCGACGCCAATGCTGAAAGAAATGGGCGTCATGGTCGAGACCTACTACGGGCAGGCCGTTCCGAAGTAGTTGTTCTCAAGGAGGCATGTTATGTGGAGTCGAACGATAATCGTCTGTGTGAGTATAGTTCTGATAAGCGCGTGCGGAGGGGGACATACTGTTCCAGCGACTCTGGGCAAGCAGGTGAGCGAGTTGTCGGCCAAGGGGAGTGCGGCGATTCAGCAGTTGCGCGCGCAGGCTGAAAAGGGAAATATCGAAGCACAGTTTGCCTTAGCGCAGGCCTATGATCGCGGTCGCGATGTTTCGATCGACAAGGTCGAGGCCGTCCGATGGTATACGTGAGCCGCGGAACAAGGTGATGCGTTCTCCCAATATCTGCTCGGGAACAATTCCTGGAACGGCACGGGAATGCCGAAAAGTGAACAAGAAGCCGTGCGGTGGTGGCAGCGCGCGGCCGCGCAAGGTTTTGCCCCAGCGCAATCAAGTTTGGGTAGAGCCCTTTTGACGGGCGGCCAGGGTGGGTTGCCGGACAAGACACAAGCCTATGTGTGGCTGGCACTGTCCGCCGGCCAGGGTGATCCGGAGGCCGATCAACAGCGCGCCACATTGGTCAAGCCGTTACAGCTGGATCAGCTGGCGCAGGCCAAACGGTTGGTCAAAGAATGGAAGCCGGTAAGATCCCGTGCCGTGCTCAGCAGAAACGCGCCGTAATCCGACCAGCCGGTTTTCCCCTCCCGACGCCCAAGCTCAAAGCAGTCGCGTCATTTCCGCCTAACAACCTCGCATCGCAATTCCGATCGTTCGCTAATATTCGCCCAGTCTCTATTCCTTCCGTCCTCCCACGTCAGCAGACTGATCAGTCATGTTCCGGCCTATTCATGATCTCTCGTAAAAGAACGAGTGTTGCCTCCTGAGGCAGTTGGCCTCACGCTCTGGGGTGCGCTGGAGTTTGGGCTAGACAGGTCGGGGGCGGGATTCTATAATCGGCCCCCCAAGATTGGGATGATATTCCCAACACCACTGATTGAGGAGCGCCAATGCATAGACCCAGTCAATCGTTCTGGCACATCCTGTTCGCATGCATGACTGTCACGGCCGGAGTGCCAAGCCTGAGCCTTTCACAGGGACTGACTGCCTCCCAGTCTCCGGTCGAAGACGTGACGGCTGGCGGCACCATGATGGTAAATGTTGCGCCGGAACTGCTCAGCGCATTGGAGTCTGATGCTGGTCTTGGCCTGCCCGAGCAGGCCTCGAAGAGCCGGATTTTCCGGGTCTATATGGTTGCGGGGACCGGAGAATTAGGGTCCATCGGCGACGGGGGACTCGCGACTCGAGCGCGTCTGTGGTTTGCGGCTGGCGTTGCGGTGGATGCAGCAGGGAATATTGTGATTGCAGATTCGTTTAATAACCGGGTTCGCCGGGTGGATGCCGCAAGCGGAAAGATCGAGACCGTGGTGGGGACGGGACAGCAAGGATTCTCCGGTGACGGCGACTTGGCAACAGAGGCGCAGTTGAACAGCCCCTCAGGAGTGGCGATCGATGACAAGGGTAATATTATCATCGCGGACAGTTTCAATAACCGGATTCGGATTGTCGACGCTCGGACGGGAATCATTTCTACGGTCGCCGGGACCGGTGAACAGGGATTTTCTGGGGACGATGGGCTTGCGGTGCGGGCTCAATTGAGTGGGCCGACGGGTCTCGCGATGGGTGCCGATGGGACCCTCTTCATTGCGGATAGTGGGAACCATAGGATTCGGAAGCTGGATCGTGCGCAGCAGATCATTGTGACGATCGCTGGCAGCGGTATTGCGGGAGAGACAGGGGATGGCGGGCTTGCGGTACAGGCCGAACTCAATGACCCGAGCGGAGTGGCCGTCGACGGGAACGGCCACCTGTTGATTGCGGACACGATGAACAACCGAGTGCGCCGTGTGGATGCCGCCAGCGGGATCATGAGCACCGTCGCTGGAACCGGGGAAGAAGGATTCGACGGCGATGGGGCGGGTGCCACCCTTGCTC
>CAZXNN010000430.1:0-3208 GCA_964641915.1 uncultured Nitrospira sp.
GTCTCACCCACGCCATTTTCCACTGACATCGCGCACCGAAATCCGATCGTTTCATCACGAAAATCCGGGACCATTTTACTTCGACTGGTGAGGCGAAGATCGCCCCCAGTCGTCGTATACGCTCCCCCCCGCATCGTTCGATAGACGCCATACTCAGGACTTGGCGGATTTCGGTCTGGCGATTCCTTGTAATACCCTTCTGCATACCAATCTTGAACCCATTCCATGACATTTCCCGCCCCATCCATGACACCGTAGGGACTCATGTCTGCCTTGAATGCTCCCGCAGGAGCACTCGCCTCGAATCCGTCGTTGACTCGCGCCCAGTTGGCCCCCTCAGGCTGTTCCGTATTTCCCCAAGGCCACAGTCGACCATCCGCACCCCGCATAGCCTTTTCCCATTCCGCCTCCGTGGGAAGCCGCCGCCCCTTCCACTGACAGTAGGCCACAGCATCGTCCCATGACACATAGATAGCAGGCTGATTCAGACCGCGCATTTTGGACACATTCTTGGCGTACCGAGAAGGAGGCCCCGCCTTCCGGTGACCGGTAGCCGCAGCAAACTGCCCATACTGCGAATTAGTTACTTCGTAGCGGTCGATTCGAAATGCATCAAGGAAGATCTCCCTGGGCGGCCCTTCATCAAGCCCCCCCATATCGGTCCCACGCAGAAAAGTCCCGGCAGGAATCAGGATCATTTCTTCATCTATCGCCGCTTCAGCTGCGGCAGGCATGTCGCCAGGCTGCACCGAAACCGAGGAACCGGGATCACTCTCTTCGAAAGGAGTCGTAGTCGTCCCGCGAAGGATGGCAATAATCGGCATGGCCGCAAACAGCAAGACCACGATAAGGAACACCACCTTGAATCTGGTTTCCAGCATGACCGCTATTGACCGACCGCATCGCCGCTCAGCTCCAAATCGCCGGCGCAACGAATTCCGATCGTAATATCATTCCGCCAATGCTTAGCCGCGAATCGTTTGGAGAGCCTGGCGTTTTGCTCGGTTTCCCTCCAGGATCCACCACGCACCACTTTCAGATCACCCTCCTCGGGTCCCTTCGGGTCACGATAGCCACCCTTTTTGTAGTAGTGCTCGTCGTACGTATCCGCAACCCATTCAGCGACATTTCCCGTCATGTCGTGTAATCCGTAGGGGCTCCGGCCGGCCTCAAACGAGCCGGGAGGCGCCAGATACTTGAATCCATCCTCAGACCCATCCACATTGGCCACACCATTCATGAACTTGTCGCCCCAAGGGTATTTCCGTTTCCCCTCACCCCGCCCGGCCTTCTCCCATTCAGCCTCTGTCGGCAATCGCTTACCGGCCCACTTGCAATAGGCGACCGCATCGTCCCAGGAAACACTCATCGCCGCCAACTCAGGCTTTAAAACTTTCGACTGGTCGTCTTCAAATACTTCAATCCTCGGGAGCTGCCGCTTGGTCATCTTGGCAAAACGCAGATACTCATCCTGCGTCACTTCGTACCGATCGATAAAGAACCCTTTCAAGAACACCTGTCGCTCAGGCGCCTCATCCGGATCTCCATCGCTGCTCCCCATCATAAACGGCCCCGCGGGCACCTGCACCATCTCGCGCCCTTCGTCGCCGATCCTCGTCTTATACATTGAGAAATCCTGCGCGACTGTCTTGGCCGTGACCGGACGGGATTCCGTCTGGATGCTCATGGCTAATTCCCGCATCTGCTTGGCCTTATACGACTCGTAGACCAGCCCTGCGATCAGGAGAATGAATGACCCGAAGACAAAGACGATTGACCCGATCAGTACACCCCTGTTTTCCATACGTCTCCACACACCCTGAAAAGTCTGACATGCCCCCTATTGACGAGCGTCCTGGGCTACCTCTTCGACGGACGCACCCGCCGCTTCGGCCTTGCGGGCCGCTCGCATATCCAACAGCATCGACACCTGGACTCCGAGAAATCCCCCCATGGCTGCCCCAGCTCCAGCCCCATAAGAGATCCGATCTACTCCGGCCAACAACCAAGCCAGCAGACCACCCAAAACCGTTCCAACTAAGATGCTGATCAAAAACCGGCGGCCGCCAAGAAAACCTACGACGCCGCCCATCACCAACCCGATACCGCTCGCCAGCGGCATGAATTCGCTGCCCATGATGAAGCCGATGAGCGTTCCCACGGTTCCCATCACCACCACACCGAACACGATGTCCACGAGCGTTCTGGTGGGAAGCCCCTGATCCCCAGCCTCAGTCATGGCAACTGCGACTCCCTCCGTTACTTGGCAGGACCGGCCACTAGCGAGCCAAAATCAATCTCCACTCCAGGCGCGGCAATAATCGAAATCCCCCAGGCCTTGGGCGCCGGCTCATGTTGATGTATGCGCTTGAAGTCTTCATATACGTTCACCCGCTCTTCAAACCACTGCCCGACTTCCTTGGTCCCGCTTTGCATGACGATCTCCGATCCGCTGAACATCCCACCTTCCGTCAAGGTACCTTCTGGTTTTGTCCCGCTCCAGACATACTTCGTGAACACGGGAATAAACATGAGATCGGTATCCAGCGAGGCATAGATCGCCGCGATTTGATCCGTTCCAGCCGGAGCCTTCAGTAAACGCCAGCGCCAGGTGAGCACGGGATAGGCTTTGGGATCCCAGTCGATCTTCTTTTTCTTGATCCGTTGTCCGGCATCTTTAGCCGACAAAAAATTCACCCCGTTTTCAGTCTGTACTTTGTAGGCTTCGCGACCCTTGGAATGGCTCCGCTGGTTTTCGTGATCCCAGGACGAGGGGAAACCGTCCGCTTCTTTTCCCTGGAAATCTTCAAGCACCAACACTTGGCCCTCTGCATAAGCGGACTCAGTGATGACGGTTCCGATATACAGCGCCATGCTCGCCAGAGCCACTGCACTCCACACCATCCGACCATTCATAGACGTTCCGACCCTTTCTTTAGGATGAGGCTTCTTGTGAAGAGGAGGGAGCCAACCCCGGCGCCGGCTCCTCGAAAAACTCTTCTCCCATTACCGGTTGCTGTCCGCGTTGACACATCCAAAAGAGCGCGAACACCGCTCCCCAAAACACCACCATGTTTAGCGTGACCATTTTCGCAGCAAACTCCAGATCCGGAGTAAAGGCCCAGGGAGAGACATCGGCCATCAGCTCGCTGACGTGCCAGGACAGGCGCCCGGACGATCGAATGTAGCCCATCAACCCCATCACCCA
>CAZXNN010000431.1:0-3207 GCA_964641915.1 uncultured Nitrospira sp.
CGTAAATTCTCGATCTGCTTGATCATATTTGGGACTCCTGCTTCAATGTCCGCACATAGGCCAAGACATCCCAGATTTCGTCGTCTGATAACGCAGTACTCCATGCCCCCATCGCGGTATTTGGCTTGCCATCGTGAATTCGTTTGAAGAGACTGGCGTCCAAACGGCCCTGAATGCCCGGTGAAGTCAGATCGGCCGGCTTTGGAATGAGGTGAATTCCTATTGCTCCCTTGCCGTCGATTCCATGGCAGCGGATGCAGGTGTTGGAATAAATTTCTCGACCGCTCACCGCGTCATATTCTTTGCCCGACGCGGAAAGATCTTTCAATCCTCCGCCGCCGAACCCGGCCGAGACAATCCCGATCACGACGCTGAATATGATTTCGACAACACGCATACCACCCCATCTGCTTACAGAAACACTAATGCGAGCGATGTGCCATCAACGTGAAAGTCAGGTGAGAAAACTAATCAATGATCCCAATAGGTTAGCCTCGACAGCTGAAGGACGGATAGACCCGTACACTTCAACTGGCGAGAAAAACCCCAGGCCAGCTTTCACACGCTGTCCCAGGATGCCCCAGTTCAAGGGAATTAACGAATGGTTGGGATAAGGGTAACATGAGCTTTCATGGAGTTGGAAATCAGGCAGTTGGCTTCAGCCTTTTCGATCAGCTCCTTCGCCTTGGCGGCATCCCCACCGGCAGGAAGCGTAATCACCGGTTTCAGCGTGATGGCCGTGAACTGAAACTTTCCATCGACCAGCTCCAACTTTCCTTCAGCCTCACTCTCGTAGGAAGCAAAAACCAGCCCAGCTCGCTCCGCCACCGACAGGAAGGTTGTCATCAAACAGACATTGGCAGACGCGACGAATAGATCCTCAGGAGACCAGATGCCGTCGTGCCCCTTGAACTCCGGCGGTGTCGCGACCTGCACATCGGGTTTGCCCGCGCAGGAGATCACCCCCTTGCGCTGTTCCGTCCATTTCACCGCCGTCTGATACCAATACACTTTCGGTTTCGATTCCATGATTCCTCCCAGTTCCTGCTTTCAGCCATCAGCTCTCCGCTACGGCTTGATGTACGCCCACCCCTGTTCCTGTCGCTCCATCAACCGGACCATCGCCGGTACAGTATCCCCGACTTCCGGAATCAAATCCTCACGCACGATCTTCATGGCTTTCATCGTATTCGAACAGGCCGTATAACTCACACCATATTCGGTCTTCAATTGTGCCAGGTCCTGCCCGAATGCCGTTGCACTCTTTGTAAGCAGCGTCAACCCGGCTCCATGAACGACCAGTTCCAACTGAAGATGGTCGCGACCGACCTCCTGATAGAGGTGCCGGATATTCTTTAACGCGCCCCGCTGAACTTTCTCGTCACCGGAATTCAGATGCATGACGACACGATGTTGCCGCTCCGACGGAGCCTGCTGAGCTACACTCTCCCCGGACAGGAGCGGTGAGGGCGCCAACACAACCACGAACATTGCCACTGTAACCCATGATTTCCACATATCTCCCTCCTTACAGACCAGATCGGAGTATCGCCGCAGTCATCATGGCCTCCCGTCCGCCACATACAGCCGGACCCAATCACCGACCGCATGCGTGAGCGCCACCACACAGAGCGCAATCACGAGGTGCTCACCGATGACTTTCCAGGGCGCGATCCCTTGTGTCCTTGCAATAAAGAAACTGAGTCCTGCTAACAAGAACAGGCCCCACATGATGCTGATGAGAATGGCCTGATCAAGCGGTACCACCAGAACAGGGACCGCGAACGTCAGGGCGATCACGAACTTGGCCAGAAACGTGGCCACGGTCGATTCCCAGATCTGCCTGGCCGGACTATTATTTTTTGATTCTTCCGCCACATGGATGCCCAGCGCATCCGACATGGCGTCGGCAATCGCAATCGTCAGAATCCCGCCGATGACGATAGGACGGGAATGCGTCCCGGAATTCAATCCGACCATCAACCCCAATGTGGTGATCACACCGGACGTCAACCCGAAGCTCAACCCGGTTTTCCATGAGGCTCTCATGACGCGACAGCCATTCCTTCGATCACGGTATCTTCATCGAGGGAAAGTCAGGACATAGGCCAGCACATCGCGGATCGCTTCATCCGACAATGTCGTCTTCCATGCGTCCATCGTCGTATTCGTCCGGCCGTCATGGATGCTTCGGAGTAACCGCGAGTCGGGTTTCACCAGGACCTCGCTCGACGTCAGATCCGCCACCGGCGGATCAAACTGCGTCGCGCCGTCCCCTCTCCCTTGCGATCCATGGCAGGCCAGGCAGTATTTCTCATAGACCTGCTTCCCCCGATGGAGATTCGCCTCCCCGGACGCAAGTCCTGGAATAGCCATCGCCAGCCACCAGCCGGCCACTGCTACACCAAACGCCTGTGTACGGAAATCCATCATGATCTCCCTGACTTTCCACATCGGAAGGCACCCCACTCGCTCACCGGTTACACTCCGGCTGATGCCGCACACAGCTATGAAGCCATGACGTGACCTGCGTGAGCATAGCTGCGGTTGCCTGATTCGCCGCTAATACGCCACCATAGGCATCCTCGCTCGGAGCCTGGGCCACCGCTTCGAATGTTTTCGTGCTCACGACCCGAGATTCCTTGAGATGCACAAGCTGACTGCGAAGCGTCATCCGTACGCGGCTCGGCCGTTGCAAGAACTCCTGCCGGATGGCGACCCCCGCCACATCCAACCGATAGTCCCCGCGAAGGGAACTCGGCAACGCAACGACCGTGCGCCAGTCACCGGTTCGTCCGGCCGTCTGCACCAGCAACGACGAGAACAGACGCGCGGGACTCTCGGCCCACTGATTCGTGGCATAGTATTCCAACTCGAACTGCCGCGTGACATAGACCATCCGCTGCGTCTCAAACCCCGGTTCCGCCTGTGGCAGACTCACCAACAAGACCAGCCCATCCGCTGGAGCGGGAAGCCCTTCGTCAGCCCCTCCGTCCACACTCAAGTGATAGGTATGAACCGGCAGGGCATCGCCCCGAGGCGAGAGACAGCCCGATGCCGTCAATAGCAACAGCGTCAATACCGTTCGTCCAGACCACGATTTCATCCATGCCTCCCTACTCGCCGGGCCCGCGGCGTTGCGACTGCTTCCCAAACACCAGCGCGTTCGGTTCCCGCTCCAGATCACGCACCACACTATTGAGGGTT
>CAZXNN010000432.1:0-3194 GCA_964641915.1 uncultured Nitrospira sp.
GCACCGTATCGTCGTTTATCCTAAAGCAGATTGAGGACACGGTCCGGCCATTGCTGGTACTTGTGCCGGGAGATGGCGTCACCTTCTCCTGGAATCTGCTGAATCCGGCCAGCAGTATCAATGTCATCATCGTGCTGCTCGGCGTGAGTTCTGTGCTGTTCTACTTCTTCTTCTCAGTGGAGCACAGCGGACCGGGGAAGGCGGTGGCCAGGACGGGCGTGATCTTTTTGATGATCGCCTTCGGCGCAGCCTTCGGGTACACGGTCATGGCCCGCATGTCCCTGCTGATCGGCCGGTTGACCGATTTGATCGAATACTCCGATCCCTCCTACGGCAGGCCCACCCTGTGGCTGGCGCTCGTGACCATCGGGACTCTGATCGTACTCAGCCGGCGGAGCCGAAGCGAGCCGCCGGAGGGGGGATAGGTCTGTCTTGTTTCTCTGGTCTGTTCGGTCTGTTCTGTCTGTCTGGTCTATCGGGTCGAACGAGACCAACCAGATAGACGAGAGAGACTGAATGAACGAGAGAGACTGAATGAACCAGAGAGACTAGATCACCGGTTGCAGCTTCTTCTTTCCCTCCTTTACAATGGCGCTCGACCAAGGAGCACTATGACTACCACGACTGCCAAAGACCCCAAGCAATATCCTGCATTGCGGAATCTCCAGTTCTCTCCGATTAAAGAAGGAGAGGAGCAGTACATCGTGCTGTGGGATCCAACCGGCCTGAGCAAGGAACGGCTGGTGCTTCCGCTCAACTACTTTTTCATCATTCAGCATTTCGACGGCGAGCATTCTCTCCAGCAAGTGGGTGCCCTCTATCTGAAGCGGTTCGGTGAATTTCTGATGCCGGACAAGGTCGAGCAGTTGGTCACTGACCTCGATCAGAAGCTGTTTTTAGAAGGAGAACGGGCGGAAGAGGCCCGCAGACAGCAGCGCGCCCAGTATCGCGAAAGCCCGCTGCGTACGGCGGCCTTCGCTGGCCGCGCCTATGAGGCGGACAGCGCGAAACTGAAGAAACAGATCGACGGATTTTTTACGTCGAAAGAAGGGCCGGACTTTAAACCTTCAGAGAATGCCGGCAAACCGATCAAAGGTGTGGTCGCCCCGACCTACGATCTGAAACAGGCGGGTCCGATCTACGCCTGGGCGTACAAAGAGCTGCAAGAATCCACGCAGCCGGATGTCTATGTCGTCATCGGTACCGCTTACGCCGGTCTCGACAATCTCTTTGCCGTCACGGACAAGGATTTTGAAACGCCGCTGGGTGTTGTAAAAGCCGATCAGCCCTTGCTGGAGAAAATCAAAGAACGGTTCCCGGTCGCGTTCGAAGAGGATCTCTGCCACCAAGCCGAGCACGCGATTGAATTCCAATTGCCGTTTCTCCAGCAGATCGTCGGCGGCAAGAAGCCCTTCACCATTGTGCCGATTCTCTGTTCCTTTTCCGCGCTGAGTATGGCCGAAGCCCCGGTGCAACAATCGGTCGAAGTATTTCTGGCCGGGCTGCGCGACATCCTCAAGACCTCAGGCCGCAGCTACTGTGTTGTCGCAGCGGCAGAGTTGGCGCATCTCGGGATGCGCTACGGAGATAAAGAGCCGCCGACGGACTTCTCATTCCATCGATCGATGCAGCACGATCTGGAAATGTTGAAGCCGGTGGAAGAGCGGAAGCCGGAAGAATTTACCAAGTACATCATCACCGAAAACGACAAGCGCCGGATCTCCGGTTTCGCCCCTATCTATTCTCTCTTGCGCCTCATCGAGGCCGAATCCGGTCAGGTTCTCCGCTACGACCGGGGTATCACCGATCAATACAACTCGACCGTGACCTACGCCAGCATGGCATTCTTCTAAGCAGGCTGCTGAAAAAGGCCCCCAACATCGTTCTCGGTTCGTCGCAATCCTCAACGTACCCCACCGGGGAAGAGCTGCTTTGGCAGCTCGGGGTTGGGTGGGTGATGAAAGCAACGCCTCCGGCCTGTTCTTCGGCTGCGGCCTTGTTGGATAGCCTGTTTGAGCAGCCTGGAGATTGTGTCCGAGGGGCTGCTGAATACCCTTTTTGAGCAGCCTCGGGGCTTGGCCTGTCGCGATGCATTTCGTTCGCAGCGACATTACAGGGAGGCGCTCAGATTCGCCATCAATAGATCATGCTGAAACAGGCGGATCGATGTTCACGGATCATGGCGAGAATGAAATCGATGAAAATGAGGTACGTGAGAATGTGTCCAGCGTTCAGCTGAGCGGAGCGGCCAAAGCCGGCAAAGTGATACGGGAGGGGAGCCGAAAATGGGTGGCGGATCAACCTACGGAATCAGTCCCCAGGTGCTCCACGCTAGTATTCCGGCGATGGCAAGCATGACCCACGCCAACTCTCTATCACCGAATGACTTCACCAGATCCTTCATCATCTGTCTCCTTTGTGAGCAGAAATCAAATCTACTGTTAGGGCTAGCAAAGCTAGTGCCTGCACAGAAGGGTTGAATTTCAGCCATTTCAACCTTGGATCTCAATGAAACTGAGCGAATTCGCACAGGTCGCACTGTGCGGCTGTGGTGTGGGGATAGTGGTGATGCTGAAGTCTACCCAGTAAAGCGGGAGTGCTGACAGGCGGATCGGCACCTGTTACCTGGACTCGAAGGATTGCCTTCCGTGCTCCAGATCGAAATCCAGGCGGAGTCGGGATGGGCTGCGTCCACCTTCCGGACCCAGTAATCCGGAGCCTGGACCGATGGAGGGAGTCAGCGGAGAGGTTGAGTCTCCCATATCGGGACTGTGTCGTGGAACATAAGAGCGGGGAGCATGGTCGAAGCGCTCGGGCCTCACAGCTGGATCGACAGGGGGCATGGCTTTGGAGGATTTTCGCCAGGTGCCTTGTTCCATGTCCGCCGGTCGCTCGCTCCCGCCTTCGCGGGCGAGCAGCACGTCGCTCAATTCGTCACTGTTTGCGATCACGAGATTGTGGGTCATCACTTCTTTCGCCATCGCTTCGGCCGTGGGCAGCTCGTCGGCATAGACATCGGTGGAATATTCCGCCGTTGAAGACGAGGCGGAAGACGACCACAGGGACTGACCGGATTCCCCGATATTGATCTTGGTGACGGTGGAGAGGCCCGGCCTGATCGGATGCTCACGGATTTCCTGTTCCGGCAACGCGATACGGACCGGAACCCGTTCGACGATATGGATGAAGTTTCC
>CAZXNN010000433.1:0-3185 GCA_964641915.1 uncultured Nitrospira sp.
GGATGAAGCCACGTCTTCTCTCGATACGGCCACAGAAACTGCGGTGATGCGGGCAGTATCTGCACTAAAGGGCGGGAAGACCATCATCATTGTGGCGCACCGGCTGTCCACCGTTGAGCAGTGCGATCGATTGTACGAGTTCGAGATGGGGAAAGTGGTGAAGGAAGGTGTGCCTCGTGAAATGTTGGTTCGGACGCACGTTGTCGAAAAAGCGCTTGGTGCGGCCGGTCCAAATAAATGATGCTTGCCCAGTTGTTGGCTTGTCCTACTGTGGGGGGGTGCGGTGGTATGAATTGGGTTAGTTGCGATCGGGTGAATCAATCGACGCAGGCGTGTCTTCATCGGTTCTCTCGACAGAGTGGAAGAGTGACGGTCGATAGTTTTAGGCATGTCAAAGCGTCCTCGGGTTAACGTGACGTTCATTTTGAATTCATCGGGGTTTGTGTCAGGAGGTGCGTCGCATGGGCTATGAAATGGAACGCTATCAAGGGGCCAATGACGTCTTTGTGATCGCAGAGATCGGCCATAATCATCAGGGCTCACTCGATATGGCGCGGGCAATGTTTCTGGCAGCCAAGAACGCGGGGGCCGATGCCGTCAAGCTCCAGAAAAGAAATAACCGGACCTTATTCACGAAGGCTCTGTATAACCAGCCGTATGACAATGAAAACAGCTACGGGGCAACCTACGGTGAACACCGCGAGGCATTGGAGTTCAAACGAGAGGAGTACATTGAGCTGCAGGGTTACGCGAAAGAACTGGGGCTCATGTTCTTTGCGACGCCGTTTGACTTTGAAAGCGTGGACTTTCTGGCGGAGCTGTCCATGCCCGCCTATAAGATTGCTTCGGCGGACCTGAACAATATTCCATTGCAGAAATATATCGCAAAGGTAGGGAAGCCGATTTTCCTCAGTACCGGCGGTGGAACGATGGCCGACATTCGCCGGGCCTGTAGCGCGATTCTCGAGCTGAACCCGCTGCTCACGATTCTGCATTGCACGGCCGCCTATCCGGTGGATGCGCAAGACATGAATCTGAGCGTCATCCCGTCGCTGATGGCCGAGTTTCCCAAGCAGGTGATCGGCCTTTCCGACCATGAAAACGGCATAGACGCGGCGTCTATCGCATACATGTTGGGTGCGCGCGTATTTGAAAAACACTTCACGCTCAATCGAGCGTTCAGAGGGAGCGATCACTCATTTTCTTTGGAGCCTGAAGGGCTGAGGAAAATGATCAGAAACTTGAACAGAATCCCCGTCATGCTGGGCGATGGCAAGAAGTGGGTTTTGGAGAGTGAAAAGAAGCCACTCAAGAAAATGAGCAAGTCTCTTGTGGCTTCGAGGAATTTGTCCCCGGGCCACAGGTTAACGGAAAGAGATGTGGCGATTAAGTCTCCAAGCGGCGGGCTTCCTCCGTTTGAGCTCGAACGTATTCTGGGAAAGAGTCTTCGTGTTGCGCTAGCCGAAGATGACTTTATTCTTCTCGACAGCCTCGAATAGACCGTGGCGGTCCATGCAGGTAGCAATGGATCCGCAGGGATGTCCCATTCTCCGTTAAGCGTGTGAGCGAGTTGATGAGCATGCAGGAGCGATGCTGATGCCGGACTCCATTTTCTCCGTGGCGCAAGAGACGGTTGTCATCACAGGCGTTTCCGGTCAGTTGGGTTCTCAATATGCGAGCGCCTTCTTGAAGGGGAATGCGCGGGTCGTCGGTCTAGACCTGACAGCGTCTCCTTGCGTTGCTGCGCTGGCCTCTCAATTCAAAGAACGGTTTGCATTTTGTTCATGTGATGTGACTCAAGCGGAGAGTCTGCAGAATGCGCTATTGATGACTCGTCAGTTGTTTGGAGCGCCTACGGTGCTGATCAACAATGCCGCGATCGATTCTCCTCCGAACGCGCCCATAGAAGAAACGGGGCCTTTTGAAGAGTATCCGGATGCTTCTTGGGACCGCATCATGGATGTCAATGTCAAAGGTGTGTATCTCGCCTCAAAAGTTTTCGGGGCCGCGATGGCCGCTCATCGGCGCGGGTCCATCGTGAACGTCTCGTCCATCTACGGCGTGGTATCTCCCGACCAAAGCATCTATGAATATCGCCGTCAACGCGGTGAGGTGTTTTATAAGCCTGCGGCCTATGCGGTGTCCAAATCAGCGGTACTCAATTTAACGCGCTATCTTGCCGTGTATTGGGCGAAGAGCGGTGTCCGAGTGAACACGCTCGTGCTGGCCGGAGTTGAGAACAGCCAGGATCCGGAGTTCATAAAGGCCTATTGTGCACGCATACCCATAGGAAGGATGGCGGCGAAAGATGAGTATTGCGGCGCGGTTCTTTTTCTTGCCAGCCAGGCCTCCACGTATATGACCGGTGCGCAACTCACCATGGATGGGGGTTGGACGGCGATTTAATGGATACGCGGAAGATTTACAATTGGGTTGATGGAAAAGAGTCGCCGGCGACAAGTGGGATCCGCCTCAAGAAGATCAACCCCCACACCGGGCTGGTTGACTCAGAGTGTATCGCGTCGTCACCGGAGGACGTTCGGCAAGCGGTCGCTGCGGCCGAAGCAGCTTTCCCTGCGTGGTCTGAATTAACGCCGGTCGGCAGGGGTGGCATATTGAGTGCCTGGGTCAGGCTCTTGCGGGAGCGCCAGCAAGAACTGACCGAAATTATCGTGCGGGAAACTGCCAAGCCTCCGCAGGATGCGCGGGGGGAAGTTCATGCCGCACTAGCCCAGGGCGAGTACTTTGCCGGCGAAGGCATGAGGCTATATTCCCGTTCGCTGACATCAGGAACTCCAGGTAAGTACAGTCACACTGTAAGACAACCGCGCGGGGTTGCGGGACTGATTGTCCCGGCCAATACACCCCTCGCAAATATTGCCTGGAAAGTCTTTCCTGCTCTGATCTGCGGCAACACCGCAGTGCTGAAGGCATCAGAAGATGCGCCGGAGCTTGCTGTCGCTGTGGCGAAGCTTGGAAAACTTGCCGGATTGCCGGACGGAGTGCTGAATGTTCTGCAAGGTGGCGGAGATCCAACCGGCAGAGCGCTTGTGGAAGATGCTCGCGTGGCGGTGATTAGCTTTACCGGATCGACTGCTGTCGGGCGCTGGATCGCTGAAGTCGGCGGCCGGCGGTTGGCTCGAATCTCCTTGGAGTTGGGTGGGAAAAACCCGTTTGTCGTCTGT
>CAZXNN010000434.1:0-3184 GCA_964641915.1 uncultured Nitrospira sp.
GTGGCTGATTACCACGAAACAAAAGCGCAGACAGAGAACAACGAGCGGAGTCCTTTTTGGATTTAGGTATGTGGCTGAGATCGCCCCGACTCATCATCGGCGTAATCAAAGCCTCGTTGTCTCTGCTCAGCCACAGACCTAAATTTGAAAGGGATTTTTGTTTCCATGAAAACTGCCGCCCGTAGGTGTCTCGGACGGGCGGCACATAAGGAATGACGAAATGAAAAAAACCGACGAGCAACACGGACAGTACGATGTAGATCGGCATAAAGCCGAACAAGCGGCTCTCAAAAAGTATGCCGCAATCCAGAACGCATCCGAGGACAAGATCGGTTGCCAAAAGATTTACGTGGACATCGCAGGGGGGATCGAGGAAGCGTTTATTTTGGACGAGTTGATCTACTTTACCCTGCCCCGCAACGGCGGAATATCAGGGTTGCGCGTGTGGAAAGAAGGCTACCTATGGATGGCGGTTTCGCGCACGGAATGGTGGGAACGCAAGAGGCTGACGCCAAGACAGGCGGACGGCGCAATTGAAAGGCTGGTTGCCAGCGGGGTGATTATCAAGGACTATTTCCTTTTCAACAAACAGCGGACTATGCACTTACGGCTCAATATCCCTGAATTTTTTCGCAGGTACGGCGAACTGCTGGACAAGGAAAACCCGCCCGAAAATCAGGATGATACCCTGTCGAAAGATATTGCAGACCTATACGAAATGATGGGTGTCCCCGTTGGGGACACCCCCAACGAGGTATCCCCAACGGGGACAAGGTATCCCCAACGGGGATACAGTATCCCCAACGGGGACAAGGTATCCCCAAAACGTGATTCCATTAACACCCCGAACACACCCCGAACACAACCTGAGAACATGGCGTTGCCGCCAAACGCCGAAAACCTGCCAATAGACTGGCAGATTGCCTCAGGGGGGGAGGTCATTCAGGTTGACGATGCTCTGGCAAGGCGCAAAGACTTTGCCAACCTTTTGGCGATTGGCACGTCCAAGCCAGAGGTGGCACGGGATATTGCCATGAGTTTTCAGATGGCACGGGGGATAACCCTGACCGAGGAAAAGGTCAAGGGACAGCGTAAGGCGGTCAAGGAAATGTTGGCGATGGGCGTGACAGGTGAGCATGTTTCCAGCGCGACGCAACAACTGATTGAGAAAAATATGACAGTGGTAGACCTGTTCAGCGTGAGCAAGACCGCCATTGACTTGGCGAATAAGCCCGCTGTAGTAATCGAGAAAACGAGGTTGCTATGAACACGACCACGATTGACTTTGCTCTCGCGTACGCCAAAACAGGCTGGCAGTCCTTCCCCTGCTTGCCGCAAGACAAGAAGCCGATGGTTCGGTGGGCGGATATGGCGACTGTCGAAACGAACATGTTGACAGGCTGGTGGGATACCGCCCCGAACGCGAACATTGCGATTGCGTGCGGTAAACGTTCGGGGATCGTGGTGCTGGATGTGGATAGCGACCATGACGGGTACGAGAGTCTTGCCTTGCTTGCGGTGGAGTATGGCGCGTTGCCAGAAACGCCGATGAGCAAAACAGGAAGCGGCGGCAGGCATATTTTTTTCAAACACCCAGGAGTTGAAATACGCAACAGCGCGGGCAAACTTGGCGCAGGGTTGGATATTCGCGGCGATGGCGGGTATGTGGTCGCGCCGCCGTCCGTTCATCCGAACGGGAATCGCTATGAGTGGATCGTCAAGCCTTCCCAAACACCTCTTGCCGACATGCCCGATTGGATGATCGAGTTGTTGCAAACCAAGCAGGAGCCAACAAAAGAGACGGGTGAGATCATCAGCGGCGAGCGGAATAACGCGCTCACCCGCATGGCTGGCAGTATGCGTCGCAAGGGGTTCAACGAGGACGAGATTTTCTCCGCGTTGAAATCCTATAACCTGCGTTCCTGTTCCCCGCCGTTATCCGAGGGGGAAGTATTACAGATCGCGCGGAGCGTGACGCGCTATCCGCCGCAGGATGAGGTCAAGCCTTTGCCTCCGTTGCCCGATGCTCATTCGATTATCGAAATTATCGAGAACGAAATCGAGGAACGCCGCCGTAATCCGAAAGACGTGTGGGGTATTCATTACGCATGGGATTATTTATCGTTAGTCACAGGCGGGAAGCAAAAAGGCGAATTGATTATTTTGGCGGGTGAGCCGAAGGTGGGGAAATCTTATTGGGCGCATCAGGACGCCTTGTACTCCGCGTTGGGCGACCCAAAGCGCGGCATACCGTCTACGCCGAATTTGATCTGGTCTGGTGAGATGAGTAGCAAGCAGGTATTCCGCCGCTTTATCGAAATGCTTGGCGTTTCAAAGCGACACATGTTGACGGGAAATATGAGCGCGGAGGATTACATTTTTTTCAACGAAGCCAAAGCCCTGATCGTCAACAGTCCGATTTATGTTTCCGCTGTTCCGCTGGACTTGAAAGACGTGCGCGGTTTGTTGGAGCGCGAGATCGGAGAGCATGGCATCGAGCATGTGGTATTCGATTACGACTGGTTGATTCAAGCCTATGGCAAAGACGAGATTGCCACGTCGCAAAATATCAGTCGCACATTGAAACAACTGGCGCGTGAACTGAATATCTCCATCCTGTTGATCTCATCGGTCAACAAAATGGGCATGGATAGCGCGAGTGAGAACGTGACAAAAACAAACGTGTCGGGGAGCGGCAAGAAACTGCATGATGCGGACGTGATCTATATCTTGACGAAGTTCAATGAAAAGAAAAACAGCGACCTGAGCATATTGCCCACCGAATACGAACGCATTGCGACGCTACACCTCGCGGCAGGGCGCGAACTGGATTACCATGTCCCAGGCGGCGCGATCAACTACATCCGCGAAACGCCGAACCCGCGATTCCGCGAACTAAAAGACTTGACGAAGCCGAACGCGCTCCCCGAATGGATGCGTCGAAAGGACATAGCATGAGCGCGGCAACCGTGCAGTTCGTGGAAATGGTACGCCTCGAACACGCCCGCATTGAGCGGTTGAAGCAAGCCGCCGACGAGCGCGGCGAGATAATCGAAAATATTATCGTCAGTTTCTTGGACGGCGAGATAGACGAACAGACCTACAAAGCCCTGCTTGCCGACGTGTGCGGGCAGGAAAAATCAGCACGTTAGTATCGTTTACACATGCCGTATAAATCATAGTT
>CAZXNN010000435.1:0-3176 GCA_964641915.1 uncultured Nitrospira sp.
GTCATCCAGGAGCGCTCTTTCCGGCGCCTGGGAGGGACCGATGATATCGGCGTGGATTTCCGCCTGATCACAGCCACGAACCGCGACCTCAAAAAAGAGGTAGGGCGCGGGGCGTTTCGCGAGGATCTCTATTTCAGACTCAACGTGGTCGCGTTCGAGTTGCCGCCGCTGAGGAGTCGAGTGGAAGACATCTTCCCTCTCTGTGAGCGCGCCCTCGTCCGGTTCGCTCAGGAGTTCGGGAAGCCGGTGCCTGAGCTGGATCCGGAGGCCCGCATGCTGCTGGAGCGCTATCACTATCCGGGAAATATCCGCGAGCTCCAGAATATTCTCGAACGGGCCATGATCTTCTGTCAGGGTCGGACGCTGGCGCCGAGCTGTCTGCCGGCGGAACTGCGTGAGGCAGGCAGACATGTGGCCGTCACCACGGCACCGGGACCGGAGCCCGTCGTTCGGGTCGAAATGAAGCTCGGGCAGCAATCGCTCGCGGATGTGGAGGGAGCGATTGTGGAAGAAGTCTTGCGGCTGGCTGATTACAACAAGACGCTGGCGGCCAAACACCTCGGGATGACCCGCTTCGCTTTGGACCGGCGACTCAAAAAAACCCACGACGAGTAGCGCCTTCTCCTCTTTCACCAGGCTAGAGTTTTCTCTTGTGTGGTGATTATAAAATTGTGCGATGAAAATCCGAACCATTCGCGGACGTATCGTGCTGGTGGATTGTATCCCTCTGCTGATCGGCCTTGTGCTGGCCTATGTGTCGGGCATGCGCTCGTTGCGCGATGTCATTGGCGGTGGTTAGGCACTTCCGCCGCGTTTCCGATCGAGGGGTCAATGCCGATCCCGGCCAGCTGCTCAATCCTGCAAGTAAAGCCAGTGCCGCGGCTCGGGCCGCAATCAAAGCCATGGGATTGGCAAAAACGAATTAGGGCGAGTCTGAGGACGGTTATTCCGTCACCGTCACGGTCATCGTGATCGGTTCCAGCGGATTGTCGGCGGCGTCGCGGGGAGCGGCGACGATTTTATCCAGCACTTCGATGCCGCGGAAGATTTCTCCGAACACGGTATAGCGCCGGTCCAGCCCGCTGTTATCGTTCATATCTGCTCGGACAGCTCGTGAAGCTCTTGAGGAGCTATCACGCGTGTCGTTATAATGGACCCTGTGATACAGTCATTTAAAGGGCAGGGTACGGAGAACATTTTTGATGGCCTCGATACTTCGGCGGCTAGAAAAGTGTGCCCAAGGACGCTCTGGCGCATCGCCAGGAGGAAGCTGGATCAGATTAATCGAGTGAGAGTGGTGAGCGAGTTGGCCGTGCCACCGGGAAATCGGCTTGAGCGGCTATGCCGGGATCGGGCCGGGCAACACAGCGTCAGGATCAACGATCAATATCGAATTTGTTTTGAATGGGAGGATGGCCATGCCTGCGAAGTTGAAATCACGGATTACCACTGACGGTCTACGCGTGACTGGTCGATCCCACGCTTCGAAACAGCTTGTTGGCCGCCGATTGCCTCTTCATCGGCCTCCCACTCGTCCTGGGGAGATGCTGTTGGAAGAGTTTATTAAGCCGCTTGGCATCACGCAGGTGGAAGTCGCGGCTCGTCTTGGGATTTCGTTTCCACGCCTGAATGAGGTCATCCGTGGTAAGCGGGCGGTCACGTCCGACACCGCACTCCGACTGGCGCGTGTCATAGGGATGTCTGCAGACTTTTGGCTGGGGTTGCAATTAGACTGGGATCTTTGGCATGCCATGCACAGCTCAAAGGCAAGCGAGATCGATCGCCTTGAACCGCTACGCACTTCGGTCTGATTAAGATCAGAGCGTATGGCCTATAGCATGTCTCAGAAATACAGGATTTTCCTTGTTCATGCTATTTGCCATCAGCTCTTCGGCTATTCTTTCACCGTCACGGTCATTGTGATCGGCTCCAGCGGATTGTCGGCGGCGTCGCGGGCGGCGGCGACGATTTTATCCAGGACTTCGATGCCGCGAAAGATTTCCCCGAACACGGTGTAGCGCCGGTCCAGTCCGCTGTTATCTCCCACGCAAATAAAGAACTGTGAACCGTTGTCGTTGAAATCGCGCGTGCTGTTGCTCTCGCGCGGCATCTTCGCCATCGAGACGGCGCCGCGTTTGTGCGGGCGATCGCTCGGTTCGGGCGTGAGAAAGTAGCCGGGGCCGCCGGTCCCGTGCGTCGTCCGGTCGGGGTTCTTGCTGAAGGGATCGCCGCCCTGGATCAGAAAACCTGGGACGACGCGGTGGAAGGTCGTGCCGTCGAAGAAGCCCATCTTGGCCAGATTGATGAAGTTCTCGACATGGCGCGGCGCATCGTCGGGATAGAAGCGGATCTTGATCTCGCCGAACTTGGTGACGATCGTCGCGCGCGGATCCTTCTTTTGAAATTGCATAGTCATAGTCGTGCAATGTAACAGGGGCGCAGCTTTCGAGGCAAGGCCTTGGGGCAGTGCTGAGCTGTGAGTGCTGAGTAGAGTCGGCTCAGGGCTCAGTACCTAGAACTCAGCACTTCTCATGCGCGAGTCCTTTTGCAGGATTGATCCAGAGCCAGAGCAGTCCGCCGATGACGGCAATCAGCGCGGCGGTGCCAAAGGACAAAGGCCAACCCCACTGTTCGGCAATCCAGGGTGTGACGGTAGGAGAAATAGCCCCTCCGATATTGGCGCCCATGTTCATCAAGCCAGACAGACTGCCTGCGTGTGTCTTGGAGAGGTCGCTCGTGGAAGACCAGTAGGCGCCGACGCTGAAGTAGAGCCAGCCCGCGCCCAGCGACAGGCTGGCGATGGCGAGGTAGGGCGAATCGATCCAGGCCCCGAGTCCGATCGCGCAGCCGGCGAGAAGCATTCCCGTCATGCCCGCTTGCCGGCGACCCGCCGTCAGTCCGTGGCGGGCGGCCAATCGATCCGTGACCCAGCCTCCGACCGGACAAAAGACCAGAATCGCAAGAAAGGGGGCGGATGCGAAGAATCCGCCGCGCAGGATATCGAAGCCGCGCACGTTGACGAGATAGAGATAGAACCAGGACATATACACGTAGGCCACATAGCCGAGGCAACTGTAACTCAGCACAAGCCACCAGACCGTCGGAGTCTGTCGCAACGCAGTCCAGGGGATAGAAGCAGATGCAGTGTGTCTGGTTGTGGCCGTGGTGTCGGTCTC
>CAZXNN010000436.1:0-3169 GCA_964641915.1 uncultured Nitrospira sp.
GGTTCGTGAAGAATACGCCATGCTCGTTGTCGTTTCAATGAGTTGCGACGGCGGGTCCATTTATCATGGGTTCTTATGCGGATCGGTGTAAGCCCCCCTTCTGGTAGCCGTCGGTCGTGTATTTCGACTTTGGGTCGGAAGCGGCCATTCAGAACTTTCTAGTGCCGATCCTTACTCGAATCAGGGAGTCTCTCAGTATTCAACAGCTCATGTAGGCTCAGACACAGGAGGCCAAAGAGAGTGATACCCCCCAAGTTTCCAGCAAAGTGATCTTGCCTAGGAGACAACATTCCCACCGTCAATAACACGACGCTGCGAGAGAATCCGTATGCCGCCGCGCCGGAAAAGGCACCGATCGAAATCAAGGTCCGTGTCAGTGAGAAGGGATTCCTGGACGAGAAGGGCAAACCTTATAGCGTGAAACGTGGCCTCCAGGTGCCCAAAGACACCCCGGTAAAAATCACGTTTATCTTCAGTGAAGAACTAACCAGCCTGGCGGTAGGCGACACCCATCAGATTGCCATCAAGTCAGAAGACGGCTGGAAACAGGAAACCGGCTCCATCTGGATCATGAGCCGTGAAGCCAGCGTCAGTTTTCTCGCCGGAGAAAACGGCCGCCTACAATATCGCGCCTACTGCATCCTCGACTGCATTGGGATGGAACACCTGACCAATTTATTGATCCAGGTCGTCTAGCTGGCTGAGAACAGCTTGGCGAATAAGCAACAGCCGCCAACGATGCGCTGCGTGGCATCCCCACTTCAATAGCCGCAGGTTGCTCAAACAGGCTGTCCAGCAAGGCCGCAGCGATCGAAGAGGCGAGGAGGTACATACCAAGCTTCGCTTGACCCGCTCGCTTCGATCACCTGCGATCGGAGAGGCACTTTACCTCCAGTAGGCTCCGTACGTTGAGCCTCTTCGTGAAGCGAGAACGCCGCTGGCGGACTGTTTCAGCACCTGCTAGTACCCGCGCCCCGTGCTGCCGCCACGGCCCATCCGGTCGAGAGGAAGCGCGTCGTATCTGGTCTTCAGATCGGGATGCGCCGCGAGAAAACTCTTCACTCCTGCTTCATCGGCGAACACATCCTTGCTGCGCCCGCGATAATCCTCGATCGTCAAACCGTGCTTCGAGAGCAGCGCGCCGAGCTTCGTATTGATATCCGCGCCCATTTCTTTCATTTGGTCGGGCGACGGTCGCTGCCCTTGCCCGTACTGCTCCCCGCCCTTGAAATAGTTCGTCATCATCTCGCCGATCTCGATGCGCGCCTTCACGAACTTTTCGATATCCGCCGGCTCCGCCGCCAGACCGTGTCCCGCGACCAATACCAGGCTCAACACCATCCCGATTGCACACGACGGCTTTGTCATGTCCCTATCCTTTCAACAAATGGCTGCAAACAGTGAACGGGCACGGAACGATGTGCCCTTGCTAGTTCGGAATGTCTCGCATCCCGTCATACGACACGCGGGACTGAAACGACACTTTCACCGTATCGCCGTCCTTCACGACCGTATCTTCCGTGCCCACTTTCTTATTCACGGAAATCAAGGCTTCCCGACTGTCGATAAAGCGAAGCAGCGGACCAAGGGACTCCGCGTTCGCTTCAATCAATTTCCTGACTGTCGTCGTCTCAGACACGGCAAGAGAGAATTCGTTCTCTCTGACGGCATCCTGGATTGCTCTGCCAAATACTAATACGGTGACCATAGCGTTTCGTCCTTTGCCTGACACAGACACACATGCTCATATGGCTTATAGCACATCTCAGCAGATTACACTGGACCTTCGGGAACAACAGCACGCGATACGTTCCAGCCGGCTCATCGTGCGTGACAGCGAAAACAATCCTGCCGCCGAGGATGACGATCCGGCAGCGGTTTGGCAGCGCCAGGCTGATGGCACGTGCTACAGTTTTTCTCCTCCGTCACGCGCTGATGCTCGACATTCTTGGGAATGACCGCGTTGCGATCTTTAGGAGTCGGCAACAGCGATACCCCCACGACAACCGCCACGGCAAAGAGGACAAACCACCAATCGGCTTTTCTCAACTTCATGAATGGGGTGTTCCTTTATTTGACTCCGCCGCCTCGTAGGCCTCGTTCAGCAATTGCGCCACATGTTTTACCTCAGCCCGTTCCCGTAATCCGTTCTTAAGCTGAATCATACAGGCCGGACAACTGGTCGCGACGACCTCCGCTCCGACCTGCTCGACGGCCCTGGTCTTGCGCGCCATGATTTTTTGCGAGGTGTCATAGTCCTTCACGATAAACGTCCCGGCGCCCCCGGCGCAGCGATCGGCATCGGGCATCTCCGCATAGTTCATGCCGGGTAACGACGCCAGAATCTTGCGCGGCTCTTTGGTCACGCCGGCGGCCCGCAGATGGCAGGAGGAATGATACGTGACGCACTTGGTGCGCGACGCGACCTGTGCCATGGGCGGATGCTCCGGCGAGCGCGCCACGAACTCGGCGATATGCACGACCTTCTTCGCCAGAGTTTCCGCCTGGCGCCGCTCATCACCGTCGGGGAAGAGCGTGGGATAGTCCTTCAGCATCAGCGTACAGGAGGCGCACCCCGTGACGATCGTGTCGTAGGGTGCGAACGACTGCATATTGAACCGGGCCCCTTCACGGGTCAGATCCTGATGCCCGTACGTCTGAATCGGCGTGCCGGAACAACGTTGCGGCGGCAGGGCCGGCTCGACTCCGTGCTTCCGTAAGACCCCGATGACAGCATCTCCCACTCCGTCATCAAAATAGTTCGCGGCGCAGCCGTGGAAATAGGCGACACCACCCGGCGCAGGCTGAGCACCTGGCTTCGGGATCAACGAGGCGTGCCGCTCCCGCAGTTGTTCGGGAGCAATACGCGGCAAGAGCAGTTCTTGAGGCAGCTTGGCCGTCGGCGCGAGGGCCTTGAGCACCAGTGCGGCACCCCACTCCATGGCCCGTCTGACAACCGGCCGATCCCACAGGTCTTGCGTGCGTCCCAAGAACTTCAGGAAGGGCTCAAACGAGTTCCCCCTGGCCTGCCAGCGAAAGATCCAGCCGGTCAGGCGGTTGGGATGCTCCGCTCGTTTTTTCAGAATCAGGTCGGAGACATCGACGCCCGCTGGGCACGCCGTCCGACAGGATTTGCAGTTCACACAGGCCTCGACCACCCGCTTGGAGT
>CAZXNN010000437.1:0-3168 GCA_964641915.1 uncultured Nitrospira sp.
GATGAGCTGTCCCGCGCGGTCTTTGATTTCAAAGCGGGTCCCATAGGGAGCCACGCCGCCGGCGCGCAATTGCTCGAGCTTCTTAATTCGCTGCTGTCGCTGTTCGTTCAGTTCATCCATGATCGTTCCGTGTCCTGTTAATCCTCGTCCGTGCCGGCTGTGGTCGGCGCCAAGAGCGCGCCGGCCATCTTTCTCTTCAAATACGCTTCGATAAAATCATCCAGATCCCCATCCATGACGGCGGCGACGTTGCCGGCTTCATGGGCGGTCCGGTGATCCTTCACCATTTGATAGGGCTGGAACACATAGGAGCGGATCTGACTGCCCCAGCCGATCTCTTTCTTTTCGCCGACGATGGCGTTGAATTCCGCCTCTTTCTTTTTCTGCTCCACCTCGAAGAGGCGGGCTTTCAGAATCTTCATCGCACCGTTGCGATTCTGAAGTTGCGATCGCTCGTTCTGACATTGCACCACGATGTTGGTGGGAATGTGCGTAATCCGGATCGCCGTCTCAACCTTGTTCACATTCTGGCCGCCGGCGCCGCCGGCTCGAAAGGTATCGATTCGCAGATCTCTGTCGTCGATGACGACGTCGATATCGTCATTGAGTTCCGGGTAGACGAAGACTGAGGCAAAGGAAGTATGGCGCCGTTTGTTGGCATCAAACGGGGAGATCCGCACCAGGCGATGCACGCCGGCTTCAGCCTTCAAGTAGCCGTAAGCATAGGGGCCCGTCACTGAGATCGTCACGCTCTTAATGCCGGCTTCGTCGCCGTGGAGTAAATCCAATGTCTCCACCTTGAACTTTTTGGTTTCGGCCCATCGGACGTACATGCGCAGGAGCATCTGCGCCCAATCCTGCGATTCCGTACCGCCGGCACCGGGATGAATGGCCATGATCGCATTATTCGAATCAAGTTCTCCGGAGAGGAGCATCTCGACACGGAGCGTGGCCAGCGTGGTTTCAAGCCGGTGAAGCTCGGTCGTCAGCTCCTGTTCAAGGGCGGTGTCCTGGCCTTCCTCCGCCAGTTCCAGCATGGCCTGAAGGTCGCCGAATTTTGCCTCAATTTCACGCCATTGGATGAGTTCGCGCTCGAGCGTGACTTTTTTCCTGCTGGTCGAGGCGGCTGATTTGGTGTCGTTCCAGAATGTCGGGATGCCCATCTTGGCTTCGAGCTCTTCGAGCTCAGCGGTCATGCGAGCGAGGTCAAAGATGCCCCCGTAGTTCCGAGACCTGGGCTCCGACCGTCTGCACGCGGCTCCGCACCTCTTCTAACATGCAAGCATCCTTTCGAATTACACTGGAGTGATAGCGGTCGTGCCGTGAACCGGCTCTTTCGGCCGGAGAAGACTGATTAGGCACAACAGGGCGCAGATTACCACACAGCCGTAGGCAAACACATCCCCGTGCCGGCTGTAGAAGGTGCGCGGTTGCCAGACCGGAATCGAGGCTCGAACCGATTCCTCTGTAAAGAGTCCGGTCGCATGCAGGATGCGCCCGTAGGGATCGATGGCGCCGGTGATGCCGGTGTTGGCGGAGCGTGCAAAGGCCAAATGGTTCTCCACCGAGCGGAAGACCACCATGGAAAAATGCTGGGCGGGCGCCGAGGAGTTTCCGAACCACCCGTCGTTCGTTACGGTCACCAGAAATTCAGCGCCGTTGACCGCGAGCTGCCGGACCAGATCCGGAAAGATCACTTCATAGCAGATGGCCACGCCGAACTTCACGGGGCGGGAGGGAGCGGACGTCCCGTCCTCTCGGATCGTAGCTTTGGGAGTCAGCGACAACGTGGTTCCGCCTGGACCAGCCTCAAAGTCGCCGATACCTTCGACTAGCTTATCCAGGAAAAACAGTAGCGACGACTTCAGTGGAATGTATTCTCCGAACGGGACTAAGTGATGTTTATCGTACCGCCCAAGGATCGTTCCGTCTGCCGACAAGAGATAGGCACTATTCAATAAGTAGGGGCGGCGGTCCGGATAAAAGCGGAGCGCTGGGCTTCCGAATAGGATTGGAGCTTTGGCTCGGTCGGCCAGGGCCATCAGTTGGAGCTGATAGTCATTCTCCCGCTCGAATATGAATGGCGTGGCGGCTTCGGGCCAGACGATCAGGTCGGTGGTATTGCCCAATTGGCTGGTCAGCCGATCGAATCGTTGCATCGTGTCGTCGCGATAGGCGCTCTCCCACTTCACCGCCTGATCGATATTGGGCTGAACCAAGCCGACGGTCACCACACCTTTTGGCGGCGTCAGCGTGGATCCGGCCAGGAGGGATGTTCCATATCCGTAGGTCAAGCACATGAGCAGGCTGGTGACGGTGACGAGTTCCCACGGCAGCTTCTTCGGTCGGAATCCGCGAAAGAAGGGCATGAGCCAGAGCAGCAGTTCGGCGAGCGTAAGGTTCACGAGGATAATCAGGAAGGAGACGCCATACACACCGAGATGGTCGGCGACTTGGATGACTTCCAGTTCGCGATATTGTGAGTAGCCCAGCAAGCTCCAGGGAAATCCGGAAAACGCGTAAGTCCTGAGCAGTTCGAGCGAGACCCACACACAGGGAGAGAAAATAATTCCATACCGTGGTAAGAATTCGCGTAACCAGACGACGCTCCAACTATAGATTCCGATGTAAAGTCCGAGATAGGCAGTGAGCAGGAGCAAAATGGCGTAGCTGACGGGAAGGGGAACTTTCCCATAGGTGGTCATCGCGGTAACGACCCAGGCCATGATTCCGGTGAATCCAATGGTTCCCGTCAGGCATCCAATCCAAAAAGCGCGCCGTCTCGTAGACGAGTCCAGGGCAATATGGAGGGGGATTATGGCGATCCAAGCAAGGAGCCCCAGATCAAATTTCGGAAAGCACAGAGGGAGCAGGAGGCCACTTATGCAGGCAAGAATGAGCTGGCGCGCACGCATTCGATCCATCGTGCGGTACCATAACGAAAGCGATTTCGACTTGCAAGGAATGGATAGAAGGAGCAAATTGCTGAATCGGATGGGTGTGAAGATGGGAGCCTTGCTGGCGGTACTGATCGTCGGTCTGGTGGCGCATACCCCGGCACAGGCTGACGAGTCGCCAGCTCTTAGTGACAGGGTCTCCGGAAAGCTCATTCGAGGTATGGTGAATCTTTCGACCGGATGGATAGAGGTTCCGCGTCAGATTTATGAA
>CAZXNN010000438.1:0-3164 GCA_964641915.1 uncultured Nitrospira sp.
CCAACAACTTCTTGACGCCTTCGGAGTCCCCGCCCGCGTATCCGCCGCGGTTGATCGGACGGTCGACTGGCCACCCGCATACCCCATCACTGTCGGCGACACAGGCGCTCTCATTCGAACTACTGCTGGAGCTTCGGACGAAGCCCCAGAGGTCAACCTGGCTCGCCTCTATCTGCCAGGGGCCGATGCACCGCTTCTAGAGATGGCCTCAGAACCGTTTGGTGGCTCGACACTTGGCACCCTTGCGTGGTTTCCGCATCGATTTCTTCCGCTCCTCGAGCAGGTCCCGATTCGGACTATCACGGAACTTGGTCCACGGGGTGTAACATGAACTCCCGACTCTCCGATTTTGAGGCGGGATGGGGGACATGCCCACACGGACATGCTCTATCTCAGCACCGTCAGCTGGCGTACGACCGGTACTCAGCCTTGACCTACGCGCCGGCAGACTTTCTGTATCAAGCAGTAGAGCTGTCAGACACGCTTCCGACATTTGACTGGACTGCGAGCAACTTTCTCAGTTTCGTTCGGGGTGAATTTGGTGACCCCGAGCAACCTGTCGCTCCCTATCCGGGCATGCCAGACATCAGTCATGACTCTGCTCGGATCGACATCGCTGACGAGTATCTTGAACGATCCGAGCAGGATCTTGTCTACACCGGCTACCTGGACGCTCTTCTCCGAGACGTCTCCGATGACATGACGGATGCGATCTACTCCATCCTCGGTGACGATCTCCTTGGCCACCGGCGCAACCGCACCAATGTCAACCGCGAGGCGCTCTCACAGTCACTTCAGCCACTCCTTGAGTCTCGGCATCGCATACGCCTCGTGATGCCAGCCTTTCCATTCAAGGACCAGAACCCGTTCCGCACCCGAGGTGCACCGCGACACCCCGACCTCGGAGAAGTCGCTCTACTGATACGCCTGCACGTTCTGGCACTGGCCCTGTATCAGGTTCACCCACACGGAGTCGACTGGATTCTGGTTGGCGATGGCCGTGCCTACGGCGACATCTTCGGTGTCCCCGAAGAGGAGGCCAGTGCCTACCAGGCCGAGCTCCGCCGGTGGCGCAATCATCTGAACCTCCACAGAACTGTGAGCGTGGTCGACCTGGCCGATCTCGTAGAGCGAGCCGACACCAACGCCGATGGCACCCACCAGGGCTCCTTCTCAGCGGCGAGACAGCAGATCCGAGAACACCTCGAACGCCTCAGGTCACAAGATGAGGAGCGTGCGCTCGGGGTCCTTCGCCGCGGCATGGCATGGAACCTGAACACCCGCGACCTGCTGGACTCCGGCGCCACCCACGAGGCACTCTGGACTGCTGTCCGAACGGTCGAGGCGGACCATGCCGACGCAACTAGTCGCGCTCTTCACACCGAGGTGCGCCGCCGTGCACATACTGCGGCTCTCGATTACGCGAGCTTCAATCTCGCCCTCAGGTATCACGACCTGATAGATCGGTTCCTTCCCGGCGCGATTCGAGCCACTATTCACCCGAAGCCTGGTCAGATTGCTGCTCCATCACTAGGCAAGGTCTTTCCCTGGAATGGCGTTCCTCTCCTCACCGGATCGGTGGCATCACCAGACTCAATCCAAGTCGACGCTCTGATCGGACATGGTCGACGCCATGCCTCACTAGTCGAACACTCGGGAGCCGGCGGTCGCGCTATGTACTACTCGGTCGGAGAGAAATAGGTGCCGTGGTAAACTAAAGGAACAATAGGAGAAACGCTATGACCTTCGTACACGTTGCCGCATTCGCCTGGAAAGAATCCGCGACCGCGGACGAGATAACCTCCGCAATGGCGCGCGTCGCAGCCCTCCAAGAAAAGGTCCCGGGCGTAATCGAGATCTGGGCTGGCCCAAACTCATCACGATACGCCGAGGGTTACACACACGTCGTAATGGTGCGCGGTGAGTCGCAGGAAGCCATCGACGCATATCGCGCCCACCCCGATCATCAATCCGTGGCGGCCGACATCGACGCAATGGAAGAACGTGGAATCGGTATCGATTTCGAGACCGAAGGGTAGGCCACTCTGAGCGGCCACGATCTTCGCTATCGAACAAACGCCTCTGAGTTCGACTTCGCGCCCTACGTCGGTACGCCCCCCGTGCGGTATGTCGTAGCAAGCACTCCCCGATGTGGGAGTAATTTCCTGCAGCGCGGCCTGTGGCGGACCGCCAGAGCCGGCGCTCCCGAGGAATACCTCACGCCTCCTTATGTGGAGGATTTCCGACATCGGTTTCCATCAGAGACCCTGGGACTCGGTTCTCCGGCAGCAGTGGATCGCTATGTCTCACTCCTCTGGACTATCCGGACTTCCCCAAACGGCGTGTTCGGAGTCAAGCTTCACGGCTCTCATTACCAGTACGTAACAGCAGGTGGGACATTGGTCGACACCATCGCCGGTAGCCACTGGATCGTACTGCGGCGCCGGGATGACGTACTGCAGGCCGTGTCGTACTTGATCGCCGATCAGACCAATGAATGGATTGTCGACGGCAAGTGGCTTCCATTAGCGGAGTCTAAGGGCGACCCCCAGTACGATCGCGCCGGCATTGCGGATCGTCTTGATCAAATCCGGCGAGAGAATCGCCTCTGGAGCTTCGTCACTGAACCTCTTGGCGACTTGGTTCTGGAGCTCGTCTACGAAGACCTTATCGGCGCCTATGATGAAGTGATGACCCGAGTCTTTCAGTTTCTTGGCATTCCTGATGCACCTCTTGAGTTTCCGGATCCAGCGATAACCCGGCAAGCGAAAGACCTCAACTATGAGTGGGCAGAACGGTTTAGGAGCGAAACCGACCAGCATTAATGTTGAGGGTGGCGTCGAGACGCGATCTCGCGGCGATCGACCCGGTATCTTGAAGTCTCAATTTGAGCTATACTTGTTTCATTGATATGGAGCACACAGCCTTATGACTTTGCGAAAGTCGGACCTATATGGTTCCTTGTGGAAGAGCTGCGACGAGCTGCGTGGTGGGATGGACGCCTCGCAGTACAAGGACTACATCCTCACCCTGCTGTTCGTGAAGTACGTCTCGGACAAGGCCAAGGCCGACAAGAACAGTCTCATCGACGTGCCAGCCGGCGGCTCGTTCGATGACATGGTCGCCGCCAAGGGCGACAAGGAGATCGGCGACAAGATCAACAA
>CAZXNN010000439.1:0-3163 GCA_964641915.1 uncultured Nitrospira sp.
TGATCGTCGAGGCCACCGCGCCTCGCTCCAGCGTAACCGTGCCACTCATGCCCAACGAAGAGAGTAAGTCTTTCGACTCCGTCTTCGCAGACTTCGCCGCCGCTTCCATACGTTTCACTTCCTGCTGGATATATCGCTCGGTCCCCACCACCACCGGCTGAATCATGAACGGCGCCCGGAGGCTGGCCACATCCACCACGTGCAAAACTCGTAGCACCGGCTTGACCATCAGCGGGAGTTTCGCCACCCATTCAATAGCCCATCGGCCATATTTCGATCCATCTGTCGCCACAAGCACTTTCATAGGTCCTCCATCATGCACGAGATTAGAACGATACCACTTTTACCTTTGGAGCCAATCGCCGCACATCGTCCGCGCGGCATAGCTGATTCCCTGGCGCCAACGTCGCCGCAGTCCCCGCCGCCGTCGCAATACGCGCACATTCTTCCAGCCCTTTTCCTGAGGCATGGGTAAACACAAAACCCGCGACAGCAGAATCGCCAGCCCCCACCGTACTCCGTACCGTCACCGGCGGCGGCATCGCTCGATACCGCTCCTGCGGGCCGACAAGCAAGAGACCTTTGGCCCCCCGAGACACAATGACCACTTCGACTCCGGCACGATGCACCGGCTCCACCGCGCGAAGAATAGCAGCTTCCGATCCAAGCGGCTTTCCAGTCAAACGGCGGAACTCGTTGACATTCGGCTTGATGGCAAACGGCTTCGCCCGGAGCCCCGATTTCAGACAGGGGCCATCAGCATCCAACACCGCCCGAGCGCCGCGCGATTGGACTAAGGCGATGATTTGGCGATAGGCATCGCTCGGAACGCCTCTCGGAAGACTCCCGCTTACCACGACGTAGGCATCCCGAAGATTGAGCAACGTGAGGTGCGCGAGAAAAGCGGTCCATTCTGACTTCGTCACCATCGGCCCGCGCGCGTTGAGCATAGTCTGAGTCCGGCGCCGCGCGGTGGTCACGATGATATTTCGCCGTGTATCCTGCGCAATAGGCGTAAAGTAACAGGTCACCCCCTCCGCCTTCAGCAACTCGATCATGACCTGACCGGTATGTCCGCCGATAAACCCCAGCGCCATGCTGTCTCCGCCGAGCTGCCGAATCGCGCGCGACACATCGATCCCTTTCCCACCGGCATAGAGGCATTCCCCTTGAACTCGATTGGCGTCGTCCACGCGTAGATCGTCGACATCGAGGAAATGATCCAGTGCCGGATTGAGCGTAATCGTGTAGATCATCTGATCCGTCTAGCCCCGCAAATCCTCTCAGCTTAGCGAGAGGGCTCCCTGCCCTGTAGGTTGTGCCGAAGATACACGAACCAGTAGACCAAGGCTACAAGCCCTGTTCCGCCAATCACATTGCCAATGGTGACGACCGCAAGATTGACCCAGGCCCCTGTCCAGGCGATCGGGTCGCTTCCCGAAGCCGTCAACGCGATCCCCAAAGGAAGGAAGAACATATTGGCCACGGAATGTTCGAACCCGCAGGCGACAAACGCGCTGATCGGAAAGACAATCGCCACAATCTTATCCGCCACACTTCTCGCCGCCATACAGAGCCAGACGGCCAGGCAGACGAGCACATTGCAGAGCACGCCTCGCGCCAGCGCCGACACGGGATCGAGCGTGACTTTTGCGCGCGCAATCCGAATCATCGTCTCGCCGACGACGCCATCACCCATTTGAGGAATCCCGGCTAACAACACCAGCACGACCGTCCCGATGGCGCCCGCCAGATTTCCAAGATAGACCAATCCCCAGTTGCGCACCACTTGCACACCAGTCACGCGACCGGAGGCCCAGGCCATCGCCATCAAATTATTGCCGGTGAACAATTCAGCTCCGCCAACCACCACGAGAATCAGCCCAAGACTGAATGCCACCCCTCCGGCCAAGCGGCTCAATCCAAAATGGCTCGATTGATTCAACCCGGAGGTGATCGTCACCGTGTAGAACAAGGCGCCCAAGGCGATAAAGGCCCCGGCAAGAACGGCAAGGGCCAATAGGGTGGCCGCCGGAGCGATGGCCTTCTTCACGCCGGTATCGCGGACCCGCTCCGCCACCTTGGCAGGCGCATAGGCATCCGGCATGGGCACAGTCATCGGTGGGAGCATGGGCATCGGCACGTTCAGGTAATCAGTCTCACGTGGACGGCTTCCAGTTCCCGATTATCATCGGCATCCAATTCTTCGCGCTCAACCGGTTCGACCCGCACAACCGATACCTTATACTCCGGACAACGCGATTGGTCATCAGCACTCGATGACAACAGCGAATTCACGTCGCTCGCAGGAAAGTGAAAGCTGGTGAAGAGTTGCCCGGGCTGCACGCGCTCGCTGAGCACCACCGGCAGGAACGCGTGCCCCCTGGGGCTGACGAGCCGTACTAGATCACCCCCTGCAAACTGCAACCTGGCCGCGTCCTCCGGATGCATCTCCAGTGCATCGACGTCCACCACTTCGAGAATATCCGTCCGCCTCGTCTGCGCTCCGCAATTGTAATGCTGCAGAATCCGGCCGGTGACGAGCGTAAAGGGGTACTCCTCCGTCGGCGACTCTCCGGGAGGCAGATAATCCACCCCGACGAAGTGCGCCTTTCCTTTCGGGAACCGGTCTCGATGCATGAGCGCGGTCCCTTCGTGACCCACGGCAGGGACAGGCCACTGCAATCCCTCCGGCGACTCCAAGCGGTCGTATGACACCCCAGCGAACATCGGCGTGAGCCGCGCGATCTCATCCATGATGTCCGACGGGTGCCGATAGCTCATCGAATAGCCCATGCGAGTCGATACCTCACAGACGACCTGCCAGTCCGGCAAGACACCATGAGGCGGATCGACCGCTTTTCGTATGCGTTGAATCCGCCGTTCCAGGTTCGTGAACGTGCCGTCCTTCTCCAGGAACGCAGCGCCGGGCAGGACGAGATGGGCCAGCTTAGCCGTTTCACTCATGAACAAATCCTGCACCACCAAGAACCCAATGCTTCTCAAGGCCTCACGGACCTTCTTGAGATTAGGATCGGTCTGCGCCACGTCATAGCCGATGATCCACAAACCCTTCAACCGTCCGGCCAACGCCGCGTCCCACATGTCCGGCGTCTTCATCCCGCGTTTCGTCGGCAAGGGCCGCCCGGTGACCTGCTGATGC
>CAZXNN010000440.1:0-3161 GCA_964641915.1 uncultured Nitrospira sp.
ACCGAGCATCTTCTCCACAGCCCACGCTCGCCGCGCGACTGACCCAGTGGCTCCAGCGCGGCTACCATGCCACCATGGCCTGGATGGAGCGAGCGCCGGAGAAACGGGCTGATCCACGTATCGTCTTACCGGACTGTCACTCCATCATCTGTGTTGGCATGAACTATCTGACCGACGAGCGCGCCGATGAACGACCCGGCCACGGCCGCATCGCTCGCTATGCCTGGGGGCGGGACTATCACGACGTACTCGGCAAGAAACTCACACAGCTGGAAGCACGAATCGCCGCATTGGCCCCTCAGGCGATCACCCGGTCCTACGTCGATACCGGGCCGATCATGGAAAAGGCCTGGGCCGAGCAAGCAGGGCTGGGCTGGATCGGCAAACATTCCAATCTTGTATCGCCGGACCTTGGATCCTGGCTGCTTCTAGGCGAAATTCTCACAACCCTGGAGTTGGAAGCCGACGAACCGGCCACGGACCTCTGCGGAAACTGCACCCTCTGCATTCAGGCCTGTCCTACCGGGGCCATCACGGATCCGTATGTGGTCGATGCCAACCGCTGCCTCTCCTATCTAACGATCGAACATCGCGGAGAAGCCGCCACGATCCCGAACGACCTACAGCGACAGTTCGGCAATCATATTTTCGGCTGTGACGATTGCCTTGATGTCTGTCCATTCAATCTGCGGGCGGGCTTCACGCGGGAACCGGCTTTTCAGCCCTCACCGCTCACACAAGCGCCCTCTCTGGAAAAAATTGCCCATATGGATGAGGCGGCCTTTCGTTCATCCTTTCAATACAGCCCCATCCGCCGGGCAAAACTGGTCGGACTCCAACGAAATGTAACCATCGCCAGAGCAAACCAGCCGCCTTCTCCCTGAGTTCGGCGCCCCCTCCCCCTCTTTCATTCGGCCAGAATGAGGAGTAGGCTGTCTCTAGTCGATCGGTGGTTCGCCAGGAGTCCTGACCAAGGAGCCCTCCGAATGAACCCTACGACAGTCCTTTTGATTTCACGTGATCCTCACATCCGGCGTGCTCTTGAGCAGGTCGTCCCCTCCCACACCACTCTGCTCAACGTATCCGATGTGGCAGCGGGCCTCCGAGAACTCCACCGTCAGAACTTCGCGCTCATTCTGTGCGAAAGCAGCCCGGAAACCGGCAAGCCCCTGCTGCACCAGACCATCCTGCATCCAGGTTCTCCACCCGTCATTCTGATCGGACCGCGCGATTCGGTGCGAGACGCGGTCGATGCCATGCGCGCCGGCGCCGTTGATTACCTGACCGCACCCATGACGGTAGCCGACCTTGATACTGCCGTTCGCCGCGCACTGTCTCTATCGAGCCCGCCGCTCACCGCCAAGCGGCCGGCTGACCGCTTCGACCTCATCATCAGCCGGTCCCCGCAGATGCAGCTCATCAAACAATTGGCCTGTGAAGTGGCGCTGACGGACGCCACCGTCCTGATCACCGGGGAGAGCGGCACCGGCAAGGAACTCTTTGCCCAGGCCATTCACTATGCCAGTCTACGAGCGCTCGGCCCGCTCATCGCGCTGAACTGCGCCGGCATCCCCGAACATCTGCTCGAATCGGAACTCTTCGGCTATCACCAGGGCGCCTTCACCGACGCCAAACACACGAAGCCCGGACGGTTCCAACTCGCCGAAGGCGGCACGTTGTTCCTCGACGAAATCGGGGAGATGAGCGCCGCGGCTCAGGCCAAACTGCTGCGGGTCCTCGAAGATCACACGGTCGATCCGCTCGGCGATACGCACAGCCACAGGGTAAACATCCGCATCATCGCCGCGACCAACGAAGACCTCCCGGCTCATATCAAGACCGGGCGATTCCGTCTCGATCTCTACTACCGATTGAATGTATATCAGCTCCGCATTCCCCCGCTGCGCGAACGGCTGGAGGACATCGAGCCGATCCTGCATTACTTTCTGGCGCAAGCGCGCCGCGACCACGGATGTCGCATCACCGGCATCAGCCCGGAAGCTTTAGCCCTGCTCCAACGCCATCATTGGCCGGGCAATGTCAGAGAACTCCACAATGTGGTCGAGTGGCTCACGATTACCTGCAAGGCCAATCAGATCGAACCCCAGCACCTCCCGGCCTCCGTCAAAACCGGAAAAGCGCCAGAGCAGCCGAATGCCGAACTTAAGCCGTCCCTGCTCGCTTTCGGACTGTCGTTTCAAGACATGGAGAAGAAGATGCTGGAGGAAGCCCTCCGCAAATCAGGCGGGAATGTCTCAGAAGCCAGCCGGCTCCTTAAAATCACCAGGAATACCCTGCGCTACCGCATGGCCAAGCACCACATCCAATAGCGGGTGGTCAAATCGCCCCCAGCTGGTTGGGGTCTCCTCAGACAACCTGGAAGGGACTAGCGCACAGACACGATTGTCACCCCATCGCCCCCCTCGGCCCGATCACCAGGGCGCGTTGCGGCCACATACGGAGAGTCTTTCAAATACGCTCGCAACGAGGCTTTCAGCTTACCCGTCCCATGTCCATGAATGATGCGCAAGAACGGAGCGCCGTCCAATGTCGCCCGATCCAACGCGGCAATGACCTGATCGAGCGCCTCATCAGCCGCCTGCCCGCGCACATCGACCACCGTCTGTTCGTCGAGACCCAGCCCGCCGCCGGGTGAAAACCGTCGAGGACTTGATGCCGACAAAGGTACCGTGGGAGCTGGCGCAGCCGCCCCGGACGCCACACCGATGAGACTCGCCACGGTGGCCAGGACTTCACCTTCTCCCACTTTCACCCGAACGCGTTTCTTCCCCTGCGGAGCTTCGAGCAGACTCCCGGTCATGCCCAACCCAGCAATTTCCACCTGGTCGCCGATCCTGAGCTGTTCGACCGGAATCGGTGCGCCGGCAGGAACTAGTTCGTGTTTGGTCTGGATTTCCAATTCACTGAGACGCTGGGAGGTCTCCTTGGCCTTGATCAGCTTCTGCTCGCGCTTGAGGGCATCAACGGTCGCCTGCACCTCCGCCCGCGCCCGCTGAAACTGCTCGCCCAGCTTCTTCTTCAACCCCTTCCGCACTTCCAGTTCCGCCTCTTCCAAGCGTGCCTGCAACCCCTTCACTTCAACGACAGCGCGTTCGGCCTCGGCCCTCGCCTGGGCCGCCCGTTCCACATCGTCGGCCAAC
>CAZXNN010000441.1:0-3161 GCA_964641915.1 uncultured Nitrospira sp.
GGTGCGCCTGGCGCCAATCCCCTAAAACTTACAGGCTCGCTGTTCACGTCCTGCCCGCCGGGCTGTGAGCAGTTAAATCAATCGACGGAACTAAGCATGTAGATCTCGCAGTAGCGGACTGACGGACAGGGGTTCAACTCCCCTCGGCTCCACCAACACAAGGGCTCGGATAACCTCCGAGCCCTTTTTCTTGCCTGCAATCCCCGCGCCACTCGGAGTTCCTGCCATCGATGCTCCGAGTTGATGGATGACGCCCCATTCACCCGCCAAACTGATAAATTACACCCTTTGCGATTGAAGCCGACTTTATGCCGCCCGAACCGCTGTCGCCGGAGCATTGACATGACCACTGAACCATGGGTATCTGTGGACCAGATTGCCGAGCATCTGGGCGTCACGCGCGACTCGATCTACCGCTGGATCGACCGCAAGAGCCTGCCTGCTCACCGCGTGGGGCGCTTGTGGAAGTTCAAAGTGTCCGAGGTGGATGATTGGGTGCGCGCCGGGGGTGCGGATGAAACCGATAGGGAGAGCGACAAAGATGGCCGATAACCACAAACAGCACTTTGGCATCCGGGACAACCACAGCCGTGGGAAGGTGGCCGACTTTCTGGCTGACAAGATCACGTCCAGCGGCCGACTTTCGGTGGTTTCTGCCTACTTCACCATCTATGCCTATGAGGCGCTGTCGAAAGAACTGAATCAGATTGAGCATCTGAATTTCTTGTTTGGCGAGCCGCGTTTCATTGCCTCCCTAGACCCGGAAAAAACCGACAAGAAATCATTCCAAATTGAAGACGAAGGTTTGGAACTCGCCAATCGCCTGCAGCAAAAAGAGGTGGCTCGTCGGTGTTCTGAGTGGATTCGCGATAAGGTTGATATCCGCTCAGTCCGTCAGGCGAATCTCCTTCACGGCAAGCTCTATCACATTGACGATGGTCGACGTGAACACGCCTTGCTGGGCAGTTCCAACTTCACTCGTCGCGGCTTGGGTATAGCTGCGACATCAAATATTGAACTCAACCTCATCGTCGATAGCGACCGTGATCGCGCGGACCTCAAACATTGGTTTGACGACATCTGGCAGGACGACAAGCTCGTTGCGGATGTTAAGGAAGAAGTACTGCGCTATCTGGAACAGCTTTACGTCAACCACGCACCAGAGTTCATCTATTTCAAAACGCTGTACCACATCTTCGAGAGCTTCCTTTCCGAGCAGGAAGCCGATGCCGCGCTGTTTGACCAGACTGCCATCGTCGACACCGATATCTGGAAGGCTCTATTCGAATTTCAGAAAGACGGGGTCAAAGGCGCCATTCACAAGATCAACACCCACAACGGCTGCATCCTGGCCGACAGCGTTGGCTTGGGTAAAACCTATTCCGCGCTTGCCGTCATCAAATACTATGAACTGCGCAACCACCGCGTGCTGGTGCTGTGCCCGAAGAAACTACGGGATAACTGGACGGTTTATCTCGCGCAAAACAACAGCGAACTCAATCCCTTCCTGAAAGATCGCTTCGCCTACACCGTGCTTTCACACACCGATCTGTCCCGCGAAAGCGGCAAGGTCGATGGCGTGGATCTGGCCACGCTGAACTGGGGCAACTACGATCTGATCGTCATCGACGAATCGCACAACTTCCGCAACAACACCAAAGGCAAGCGCGATGAAGACGGTAACCTAATCCGCAAGAGCCGCTACGAACGCCTGATGGACGACATCATCCAGGCGGGCGTCAAGACCAAGGTTCTGCTGCTCTCGGCCACCCCCGTCAATAACGATTTGAAAGACCTGCGGAATCAGATTTATTTCGTCACCGAAGGGCGCGACACCGCCTTTGCGCAGAGCTTCGGCATTCTCAGTATCAAGGACACGCTCACAGTCGCCCAGAAAACATTCATGGAATGGGCAAAGCGCTCTGGCGACAAAAATGCGCGCGACTTGATGGACCGACTCTCAGCGGGCTTCTTCACCTTGTTGGATGAACTCACTATCGCTCGTTCCCGCAAGCACATCAAGAAGCACTACCGTGCATCGATGGCGCAGATCGGTCATTTCCCCAAGCGAAAAAAACCGGCTTCGATATTTTCCGAGATCGATCTCAAAGGTCGATTCCTGTCGTACGACAAACTCAACGACGAAATCAACAACTACCAGCTATCGCTCTACAGCCCCTCGCGCTATGTATTGCCCCAGTTCAAGATGCATTACGACGCGGGCAATGTTCGTAACTTCAGTCAGGAAAGCCGCGAAAAATTCCTTGTCGGCATGATGAAGGTGAACTTCCTCAAGCGGCTGGAAAGCTCTGTGCATTCTTTTGCCATCACCATGGAACGCACGGTTGCCAAGATCGAAGACTTGGAAGCACGGTTAAAAGCATTCCAGCAACAGCAGGATGCCAAGGCCACAGATATTCAGCCAGACTTCTTTGCAGAGCCAGAGGAAGATGATGACGAACTGGCCGAAGCCTTTCAGGTAGGTACCAAGCTCAAGTACGATATGGAGCACTTGGATGTAGCAGCGTGGTTGCAAGACTTGGCCCGTGACAAGCAGCAATTGGCCCTGCTGGCTGACGCGGCGCAATCCGTGAACGCCGAGAGAGATGCCAAGCTTGCGGAATTGAAAAAGCTTATCGAGCACAAAGTCCGCCACCCCGGCACCAATAACTTGGGCCAGGAAAACCGCAAGGTCATCGTCTTCTGCGCCTTTGCAGATACCGCTGCCTATCTCTACGAGCAGTTAGAAATTTGGGCGCGTCAGCGCCTTGGCGTGCACATCGCCTTAGTCTCTGGCGGCGCACGCCCTAACCGTAGCACCTTCGGCCAAGCCGACTTTGCGCAAATCCTCACCAACTTCGCCCCCCGTGCCAAAAAGCGCGACAAGATGAAGTCCATGCCGCAGGACGACGAGATCGATATCTTGATCGCTACCGACTGCATCAGCGAAGGCCAGAACCTGCAGGACTGCGACTACCTGATCAACTACGACATTCACTGGAACCCGGTGCGCATCATCCAGCGCTTCGGCCGGATCGACCGCATCGGGTCCACGAACAACGAGATTCAACTCGTGAACTTCTGGCCCGACATCTCCCTCGACGAGTACATCAACCTCAAGGAACGCGTCGAGAACCGCATGGTCATCGCCGACCTCGCCG
>CAZXNN010000442.1:0-3156 GCA_964641915.1 uncultured Nitrospira sp.
GCCTATCTCGCCACCGGGCGCAAGGACGACGCGCCTCGGGTGCATCCGATGACGCCGATCAACGGCGAGGGACATCTGTTCGTCTTCATGGAGCCGACATCGCCCAAGGGCCATGACTTGCAGCGCGACAACCGTTTCGCCATTCACTGTGGCGTAAGCGACAACAGCGGCGCAAGCGGTGAGTTTTACATCTCCGGCCGGGCAAGCCTGGTCGCTGACCCGAAACTGCGGGCGATGGCAGTCAGTCTGGCGAGCTACGCACCGGCGGATCGCTATGTCCTGTTTGAGTTCGCCATCGAGCGCGCTGCTTCGACGGTTTACGCCGACGGTCAACCGGTTCGCGACTGGTGGAAGCTGGGGAGCGGACTGTGGAACCGCTGATCAAAGACCGCTACAACGACGCTATCTTGCAGGAGGCCATGCGGCGCTATGGCATTGCAGGCGACCAGATACGGTCTCTGGACGCGTTCGAGAGCTTCATCTATGAGTTCGAGCGCGATTCAGATGGCTATATCCTGCGTATCTCCCACAGTTCCCGCCGCAGCCACTCCCTGGTTCACGGTGAGGTAGATTGGATCAACTACTTGGCTGACGGCGGCATTTCAGTCGCGAGAGCCGTTCTCTCCGACTCTGGAAAACTCGTAGAAGCGATCGACGACCAACGGGGCGGTGCGTTTCTCGTGACAGCCTTTGTGAAAGCGCCAGGACGAGCCCCCTGGGATCTGTGGACGCCTGAACTTTACGAGTCGTACGGTGAGGTGATCGGACGGATACACACGCTCACCAAATCGTATCGACCCGGCCAGACCGCCTGGAGAAGGCCAGAATGGGACGACGATCTCTTTGAATTTGTGGAACACTACCTGCCGGACTCTGAATCCATTGCGAAGCAGAGATACAGAGATGTTTGCGATCACGTAAACACGCTGGCGAAAGAGCGTGACTCCTACGGTTTGATCCATCAAGACGCGCACGGCAACAACTTCTTCGTGGACGAGACCGGCCGGATCACGCTGTTCGACTTCGACGACTGCGCCTACAGCTGGTTCATCAACGAGATTGCGATCATACTGTTCTACATCGTGCAGAGCGTGCAGGACGCAGAGGATTGGCGCGCTTTTACAGCGGAGTTCCTGGCGCATTTTCTGCGCGGCTATGTTCGGGCCTGCCCGCTAGACCCGGCATGGCTCAAGGAGATTCCGGCCTTTCTGAAGATACGAGAGATCGAACTGTATGCGGTCATGCACCGCGATTTTGATGTGGATGCCATCGACGACGAGTGGTGTGCGCGCTTCATGCGCGACCGCAAATTCAGAATCGAGCATGACGTGCCGTTCATCGATTTTGATTTCGCGTCTCTTTCGATACGCCTCTGAGTGGACGCATTCATCTGAAAGAAATGGTCAAGATGGCAGAAGTCTTGTTGTTTCACCACGCGCAGGGGTTGACCCCCGGCGTCGTCGCGTTTGCCGATGAGTTGCGGCGGGCCGGGCACACCGTCCACACGCCCGATCTCTTCGACGGCCGCACCTTTGACTCCATCGAGACCGGCATGGAATTCGTCAGAGAACTTGGGTTTGGCGAGGTGATGAACCGCGGCGCGCGCGCGGTGGATGGCCTGCCGGCAGGGCTGGTCTACGCTGGATTCTCACTGGGCGTGGTCCCGGCGCAAATGCTGGCCCAGACGCGGGCCGACGCGCGCGGGGCGCTGCTTTTCTATGCCTGCGTGCCGGTCTCGGAGTTCGGGGCAAGCTGGCCGAAAGGGGTGCCAGTGCAGGTGCATGGCATGGATTCCGATCCGTATTTCGTAGGTGAGGGCGACATCGACGCCGCGCGTTCGCTCGTCGAACAAGCCGAGGAGGGAGAACTGTTCCTCTATCCCGGCGACCAGCACTACTTCGCCGACAGCTCGCTGCCCTCCTACGACGCCGAGGCAACCGCCCTTCTGACTGAGCGGGTGCTGGAATTTCTCGCTGCACTGTAACGCGACAAGGAGGATCGCATGTAACAACAATCCCCATCGACGCTCCAAGTGATCACATGAACAGTGGAAAAAATCGCTGGTTCTAATGGATTCTGTGGGCGGTTTGGAGACCGGCACAGGACGAGGATATGAGTGGATTATGGAGCCAGTTGTCATGGTAAACAAAGCCGTTTAGTTTGTGGGCTGGCGAATTGAACCGTTTACAAGCATCGGCCCGCGGACAGTAAGGCCAGAAGTTGTGCAGAATGGCCCAGGAGCGGATTTGTAGCTCGGCGGAAGACCGGTGTCCGTGAAAGAAATGAGCGCTCACCAGCCAGCGATCCATGGGATCCATGTGGCGATCAATCATATTGCTGGTGCGATAGGCATTCGGGAAGTTGAAGGCCAATAGGAACGCATCCTGTTTGGCACAGAGCTTTTCGATGGCTTCAAGGGCTGTGCCGCTGACAGACTGTCTGGACCAAGCATAACATGTCGTGTAACTCGTAGCCAAGAGCGATCTCGACTGGAAACAACTCTGGACAGAATTTGATCATGTTGTCTAGCCAACTTCGAAAGCGAACACTACCGTCACTCAACTCCAGATATTCTTCCAGATCGATCGGCAGGGTTGCTCGTTTGTTCAGTCTCGCAACGTTGGTGTGTTCTCGACTATAATTCCGTTGAGGCATGTTGACCGTTCACCTGATCGTTTTCGGTCAATTTTGCCTCATTTCTCACCTATCCACAGAATCCGTTAGAACCAGGAAAGTGCTGGTCCTTGTTCGATTGCTGACCGGTCCCTCGTCTGTCCTCGGCTTTCCTATCCTCGGAACCGGGAAGTCTTGTGAAATCGGCGAGCCAGGGTCGGGAGGCTGCGCACAGAACGGCCAGAACGTCCACTCAATATGAATACGCCAAAAAAACGGCTGGCAGCGTTCGCGCTGCCAGCCGTTTTGATTCTATCGGTCAGATCCCTCATTACACCGTGCGGAACTCGCCTTCCACCACGTCCTCGTCGCCGGTGGCGCTGCCGCCGGGCTGGCTGTGGCCGTTGGTGTAGCCGGCGCCGTTGGTCCCGTTCGCCTCAGGCTGCCCGTAGGCCTGCTCGCTCATGCGATAGCTGGCCTGTTGCAACTGCTCCATGGCCGAGCGGATCGCGTTGGCGTCCTCGCCCTTGACGGCGCTGCGCA
>CAZXNN010000443.1:0-3150 GCA_964641915.1 uncultured Nitrospira sp.
CGCCGGCATACGACGTGTAGACCCGCTCCACTTTCTTCAAATCCATGAGTCCTCCGAATCCCGCATGACTTGGGAGTGGCCGTGCCTACTGAAGTAGGTTGGCGTGGAACCCAAACATCTGGGGAAAAACAAAAGGCGGGGAACGCGTGTGAGACGCGAGAGGCCCGCCTGAATTGCAAACGGCGCTACTGTAGCCAAGTCATGATGGTGAGTCAACTGATTCTTCTGAGGCGATCAGCCCTAGCAAGCAGGACGGAAGACGGTCCGGCAGTGGCGTCTTGATTCGCGCGGCGCGCCTATGGGATAGGTACGCGCCATGATGCTTGCAGGATTATTTGCCGGGGCGCTGTTCCTCGGCTTGCTCGTCGGCGACCGCTGGTACTTCCGCACCCTCTCCGCCGAAGCGAGCCGTTACGGCTGTCAGGTCGGGCGTGGAGCGACGCGGCTGGATGCGCTTAGCCTCGCGCAGATCCAGGCTTGCTTCGACAAGCTGGGGCTGTTGCCGATGCGGCACGGAGTGGCCCGGCTGTTCGGTGAAAGCCATCATGTGCTCCTCCGCCCCCGCTATCCGACCCTCTGGGCGTTTCTCTGGATCTGGCCGATGAAGGCGACGATCGATCTCCGGGCCGACGGCGAGGCGGTCGTGCTGGCGATGACGAAACGCACGCCCTGGGCGTCAGCCATCCTTACCGGCGCGTGGTTTCTCATTGTCACGGTCGGGACGTTGGCCACGATCGTGAGCTATGCGGTGGAAGGGGGCTTGGCCAGTTCCAGCGGAGTGGTGATGGCCGGAGGGATTCTTACCCTGGGCCTGTTCTTTATCTTTTCCGGTCTGGTGACGGTCGTAATGGCCTATCGCATGGAGAATAGCCGGCTCGCGGTGCTGCAGCAGGAGTTCGAAGAAGTCGTAACCGGCCGGTCGCTACGCGTTGAACAATCCTAAAAAGTGGTCGAATTCGGGAGGCAGGTCCAGCGCCGAACGTTTGCGCGCGAGCCCCGCAATAATGCCGCGATGTTTTTTGCTAAGGCCGGATTGATCGAACGCCTGCCGGAACTGTGCCCAACGCCAGGCCGGATCCGCCGAAAGCCGCGCCTGTTCCGTTTTGGGGAGCGCATGGACGGCGGTCGTCAGCGTCCGGATCGCTTTTTCCACACTTTCATAGGGTGGCGCAAGTTTGAGCTGTGCGTAGAACGTTTCCAGATGCGACCGGAACTCCTCGCGCAGGCTCTGCAGGGGATCCTGTGATGGAACAGCTGGGTTAGGCATAGTCGTGGTTCGGATGATACGGTATGATGGTTTCGAGTCACAAGTCCTGCGGGAAGTATTCGTGCATTGGCTATCACAGGAGGTAGGTAAGATGATCAAGATGCGTTGGATGGTGTTGTCAATGGTCGGGATGTTGGCGTTGGGCGGCTGTTCTTCCCATCATCATCACGGGATGATGGAGTCAGGCAAGGGCGACGCCTATTGGCAGAAGGGCCAGCAGGACATGGCGGGCCTGATCGATCGCACGGTGAAGGATCCGGCCAAGGCCACGCAAGTGAAGGCCATCGTCGGCGAGATCGTTACCGAGCTGAAGGCGGGTCGGGAGCAGGAGCGGGCCGCACATCGCCAGCTCTATGCGCTGAGCGCCAACTACGCGGCGACGCCCGAGGAGTTTACCAAGGTGATGGATGAGGCCAACAATCAGCGCATGAAGACGTCCACGAAGATTCTCGGCCTGCGGTTCAAGATGAAGGATCTGATGACGGCCGAGGAGTGGAAGGGCCTTTCCGACCAGATGCTGTCCTACAGCAGCAAGTATCAGCATGGCAGCGCAGGAGCGAAGACAGGGTACTAAGACGGGCTGTGAAGCGTCTCTCGTGAAGCGTTGTTCGCACGCGAGAGACGAACGACGAGATACGAGGAACTAGTTTCGGACAGCGGCGGTTTTCAGCGGCATGGGCGTCCAGCTCGTGCCGCCGTCGGTGGAGTGGTAGAGGCCGCTGCCGTTGGTGCCGACGAAGAGGTCTTGCGGATTCTTGGGGCTCATGGCCAGCGAACGGATGTTCAACGACGTGAGCCCCGCATTCATCGCCTGCCAGGTTTTTCCGCTATCCAGGCTTTTCCAGACGCCACCCGGTCCGCCGATATAAAGCTGCGCCGGTCGCGCAGGATCGATGAGCAGGCTGCTGATAAAGGGGTCTTTCAGCCCTTCCCCGATCCGCTCCCATGAATTGCCGCTGTTGGCGGTACGAAACAAACCTTTCGTCGTTCCGGCATACACGACGTTCGGTGTGACCGGATCAATGGCAATCGCATTCACGCCCAGCGCCATCGCTCCCATCAGTTCCGTCTCGGGAATGAGTCCGGTATTGATCTTCTTCCATGAGGCCGCGCCGTCCTCCGATCGATAGACGCCGCCGGTGGTGCCCGCATAGAGAATGCGCGGATTCGTCGGGTGGATCGCGATCGACACGACGATGTGCACTTCTTTCATCCCCGCCATTCGCTCTTCCCACTCGCGCCCGCCGTCTTTCGTGGAGAAGGCGCCGACGGTCGTGGCGATGTAGATCTGCTCGTTATTAGTGGAGTCGAACACGAACTGATTGATGAACGAGACGTGTTCCTTGAGCCCGACGTTATGGGGCAGCCAATGTTGCCCGCCGTCCGGGCTTTTGTAGACGGCATCGGCCATGGTGCCGGCGTAGATCGTGGCCGGGAACTGCGGGTCAATCGCGATGGTGGTCACGCGGCGCGCGCTGAAACTCGGGAAGCGCTCCCACGATGCTCCGGCATCGCGGGACTTGTAGACCGCATCGTTCGTGGCGACGTAGAGAATCTGTGTATTGGTCGGGTGCAGCGCAATGGAGACAATCGACTCGCTCTCTTTCTCGCAGCCGAGGCTGAAGATGAGGAGCGCGAGCGACGCCAATCTGAAAGCGGTATGAATCAGCATGACAGGGGTGGACCTAATCATAGGGCTCGTTGCGGAGTCAAGAAGGGGGAGGGAGGCATGGCCCGGGCGATCTCCCTTGCTCGCGCCCCGCGCACGCGGGATCAATTGAAGTGTCAAATTAGGGGCGGTGCTCGGTGCATGCGCGCAGGGGGAGATCGCCCAGGCCACGCCTCTACAATGATGAGAAAAGGAGTAGTGCGAGGAGGCGGCC
>CAZXNN010000444.1:0-3146 GCA_964641915.1 uncultured Nitrospira sp.
CGCGCGGCAACCTCCTGCCGAAGCGCTGCTACCTCCGCCGATAATTCGGCCGTCCGCGACGGAGCCTCGCCCCGCCAGAACGGAATGTTCGGCGGCGCACCCTGGGCGTCTTCGACCCGGACTTTCCCCGCCTCGATACCTTTGATCCGCCACGACGTATTGCCCAGCAACATGATGTCGCCGGCGAGACTTTCCACCGCGAAATCCTCGTCGACCGACCCCACCACCGTGCCGTCCGGCTCCGCCACCACCGCGTAGTTCGCTGTGTCAGGAATAGCGCCGCCGGAGGTGATCGCCGCCAGCCGCGCACCACGCCGCCCCTTGATCCGCCGGTTGATCCGGTCATGGAACAGATAGGCCAGGCCCCGCCCACGCTGAGTGGCGATCCCATCGGCCAGCATGTGCAGGACGCCATCGAACTCGGCCCGCGACACATCCCGGTAGGAATATGCGCGACGGCACAAGGCGAAGAGTTCGTCTTCCGTCCAGGTCTGGCTGGCCGCTGCCGCGACAATCTGTTGCGCGAGAATATCGAGCGGAGCGGGCGGGATCGTGATCTGATCCAACGTCCCCCGGCGAATCGCGCGCACGAGCGCCGCGCACTCCAGCAGTTCATCCCGGGTCATGGCAAAAATGCGGCCTTTGGGAATCGCTTTGATCCAGTGGCCCGCGCGGCCGATCCGTTGCAGCCCCGTGGCGATGGCTCTCGGCGAACCGATCTGACAGACGAGATCGACGGTCCCAACGTCGATGCCCAATTCCAACGAGGCCGTGGCAATGACGACGCGTGTCTTGCCGGTCTTCAATCGCTCTTCTGCCGACAGACGAATCTGGCGGGAAAGACTGCCGTGATGCGCCGCCACTGCATCGGGACCCAAGTCTTGCAGTCGTTCTTCCAGGTAATGCGACACGCGTTCAGCCAGCCGTCGGGTGTTGACGAACACCAGTGTCGACCGATGCTGGCGCACCAGTTCAGCCACACGATCATAGACATCGGACCAGATCGCATTCGTAGCGACGGCACTCAGCTCATCCTTCGGCACCTCAACGGCGAGATCCAATTCACGACGATGCCCGACATCGATGATTCTCACGCCGCTCGTCGTTCGTATCTCGCCGTTCGTGGTTGTGTTCGCGAGATACGCTTCACGCTTCACGAAAGACGAAGTCCGGTTCCCAACCAGAAACTCCGCCACCAGCTCGATCGGTCGCTGGGTCGCCGACAAGCCGATGCGCTGCGGCTTCACCAGCGTCAACGCTTCCAATCGTTCCAACGACAGGGCTACATGGGCGCCCCGCTTGTTCGGCGCCAAGGCATGAATTTCATCGACGATGACGGTTCGCACGGTCTGCAACATGCGCCGGCTTTTCTCCGCCGTCAGGAGGATGAACAGCGATTCCGGCGTCGTCACGAGAATATGCGGCGGCCGCTTCAGCATCTGCTGCCGATCCGCCATCGGCGTATCACCCGTCCGGACGAGCACGCGCAGCTCCGGCATCAGCAATCCGGCTTGCAAGGCCATCTGCCCGATTTCCGCCAGCGGCTTCTGAAGATTCTTTTGGATGTCGTTGCTCAGCGCTTTGAGCGGCGAGACGTACAACACCTGCGTATGATCGTCGAGTTCACGGGCGAGGGCCTGTTTGAAGAGAGAATCGATGCAGGAGAGAAACGCCGCAAGCGTTTTACCCGATCCCGTCGGCGCGGCAATCAGCGCATCCGCCCCGGATTGAATCGCCGGCCAGGCCTGCTGCTGCACATCCGTCGGCTGCCCGACCTGCGTCAGGAACCATTCTGCAATGAGAGGATGAAAGCCGGATAGCGTCATCGCGCACATCTTAGCACGCACACAATGGCTGCTCCACACGAGCAGGCCGCCGGCCTATCCATTCGTTCCCACCTACCAGCGAGGTAAAGTCACAACGCCATCGACCGATAAAGGTAGCGAATAGATCTGTCGCCGGCCGGCGCGATGAACAACCATGTCTCAATGAAATACACAGATGGCTATGCGTACGACTTTCCCGATCACGACCTCTGGCAACTCCGCTGAACCGCGGACCACCATGCGCTCGTCGATGCTTCTTCTCGCCGCCTTCGGCCTCATCGTAGGACTCATCGTCACCATCGCAACGAGGGACCCTGCAGCATCCTGCCCCGACGAGTTGATCGGCACCTGGAACACGGTCGCGCGAGGCTATGAAGACAGCATGCTGGTGATGACCAAACACGCCGTCGTGTTCAGCGCAGGGGGGGATCATCTCGACGCCCAAGCGGTGCGCAGGCTGGACGCCCTCCCTGACGGACAACGCGTCCTGTACACGCTCATCTATGGCAACTCGCGCAGCGAGGAACAGACGCTCGTATTCTTCTACGATCCTCGTGAGCGGACCCTCACCTTCAAGAATCAAGCGCACCTCATCTGGACCAGAACCATGGTGGAGTCGTGATCGCCTACTTCAAGCGGCGGCAGCTGTTCGTGCATCCCATTCAGTATTGGTTTGTCGCCACGACGCTCGTATATTTCTCATGCCTCTTGGTTGTGCTCTACGGCGCGGTTTTTCTCCCGATGGTCCAACCGCTCGACTCTCCCACGGTTTCCTGGGAAGAGCGCGCCCAGGTCGCGACCCAGATTCTGGAGTTGAATACGCGGGTATGGCCCTGGCTGCTCGTGACGTTCCTCGGGTTGCTCCTGCACTCTCTGTATTTCATGCACCGCATCGCCGGCCCCCTCTACCGATTTGCCGCCTTGTTTCGATCCATCGGAGCCGGCCACCTGCATCAACGCGCCAGACTGCGGAAACACGACTATCTCCATCGCGAAGCGCGGGACTTCAACGCCATGCTCGACTCTCTGGAGCACAACGTTGCGCGGCTGCATCGGCAGGGCACTGCCGTCGCCCAGACCTATCAGGATGCGGTCCGTCCGATCCGGCAGCAGTCGTCGGTTCAGTTGAATGCGGCTCTTCAGTTACTCGAATCGGAAATTGCCAGACTCCGGCTCTGCGTCGACACCTTCAAGCCGCAAGAGACACCGCCGTCAGCCCCTCAACTCCCCCTCGAGTTCACGGATCGAATCACCGAGGCCCCAACAACCAAGTTGAAGGCCGCATAACCATGTATCACGCCCTTCCCGTCACGAGCAACC
>CAZXNN010000445.1:0-3142 GCA_964641915.1 uncultured Nitrospira sp.
GGGGTATGTTTGCGAAACAGATTCAGCCCTTCACGGCCGCTGGTCGTGGTGATCACTTGATACCCATGCCGCATGAACACGGTCTGAAGGAGATCGCAGTTCATCTGGTCATCGTCGACGATTAAGATCTTGATCATTCGAAACCCCTGCCTCTGAATCGGGTGAAAGCTATTGGCGACCATCTCCAAAGAGATACGTCACCACCATAGCACAAGGGATTCGGAGCGAAAAGAAAATGGCGGGTTATGACCGAGCGGCCGATTGGCCGAATAACGCGGCAATAAAGGCTTCCTGATTGAAGTCCTGCAGATCTTCGACCGCTTCTCCCACACCGATCAACCGGACAGGCAGCTTCAGCTCATCGGCGATGGCCACCACAATCCCACCGCGAGCCGTCCCATCGAGCTTGGTAAGCGCTAATCCGGTCACGCCGACGACATCCTTAAACTGTCGCGCTTGCGCCAAGGCGTTCTGTCCGACGGTCGCGTCTAACACCAGGAGAATTTCATGCGGCGCCCCCGGCAGCGCCTGACCGATCACCCGAACGATCTTCCGCAATTCTTCCATCAGGTTCGACTTCGTATGGAGCCGACCGGCCGTGTCAATGAGCACCACATCGACCGCACGCGCCTTGGCCGCCACAATGCCGTCGAACGCGACGGCCGCCGGATCCGCGCCGTGGCGATGCCTGATCACATCCACGCCGACACGATCGGCCCACACTTGCAGCTGATCAATTGCCGCCGCGCGAAAGGTATCGCCGGCTACAAGGAGAGGTCGGCGCCCACCCTGCACCAACCGCTGCGCCATCTTAGCGATGGTCGTTGTTTTTCCGACGCCATTCACCCCAACCATCAACACCACAAAAGGCTTCAGCCCCTTCTCGATCAACTGTTCCAGCGACGGCCCTTGCACCGGCGCCAAGACACCGTACAAGGTCCGGCTCAAGGTATTCTGCAACGCCTCAGGATTGACCGCATCCGCCCCTCTGGCATGTTCGCGCACATGGGTCATCAATCGGTCGACCACATGCACCCCCAAGTCTGCAGAGAGCAACGCAGCCTCCAGCTCCTCCAGCATCGCCGGATCGGGCGTGCGCCCCAAGACACGATCCAGTGATTGCCGAACGACCTGACGCGTCTTGCTGAGCCCATCACTCAGCCGCTGAAACCATCCCATCGCTACCCTCTCCTCGCCATCGCTTTTCCAGCACGAATTTGACTCACCCGTGGCACCGTCGCTAACGTCGGAATTGGCCGCAGACCTCGTAAAACCACCTGCTCCCGCCGTTTCATGCGGCGCGCCTCCGCATCACTCCGCTCGTGGTCATACCCGCAGAGATGCAGCACTCCATGGACCAGCAACCAGGCTATCTCCTCACTCAGCGATCGTCCGCCTTCTTTTGCCTGCCGTTGCGCCGTCGGTACCGAGATCACAACATCTCCGAGAAGCGCCGACACCGGGCTGGCTGACTCTCGCATGGCAAACGCCAGGACGTCGGTGGTGCGATCCTTCTTTCGATACTGGCGGTTCAACCGGCGCATCCGTCCATCGCCGACCAGATCAATGCTGAGTTCTGACTTCTTTTCCCCGACCGCGACAAGTACACACCCGGCCAGACGCCTCAGTTCCGCCTGGCGTACCCTCACGCGAGTCAGCCGCACACGCAAATAGACAACCATTAGCGCAGACTCTCCGTGAATGTCGTCGTGAAATAGTAGCAACGGATAGGCATGAAGAATTCGCGCGACTAGTGGGATTGGCCCGAGGAACCTCGGGGTGGCGAACCAGACGAAGACCACTTGTTGGACCCGGACGGCGACGAGTGCGGCAAGGCCGGCCCTTTGGACAGCCTGGGATCACCACCGGTTGCAGACTGGTGTCGATCATACGCTCGGACGATGTCCTGCACCAGCCGATGACGGACCACATCCTTCTCATCGAAATATACGAAGGCAATCCCTTCGATATCGCGCAAGATTTCTTTCACTTCAATGAGACCGGACACCCGCTCGGACGGCAGATCGATCTGCGTGATATCTCCGGTCACAACCACCTTTGAATGAAATCCCAATCTGGTCAGGAACATCTTCATCTGTTCCGCTGTGGCATTCTGAGCTTCGTCCAAAATGACGAACGAATCATTCAAGGTGCGCCCGCGCATGAATGCCAACGGCGCGATCTCAATATCCCCTCGTTCAATCATGCGATTGGCCCGTTCCATGTCCATCATGTCGAACAGCGCATCGTACAGCGGACGAAGATACGGGTTCACCTTTGCATACATATCGCCGGGGAGAAAGCCGAGCTTCTCGCCGGCCTCGACTGCGGGCCGTGCCAGGATGATGCGACTTACTTCCTTCTTCATCAACGCACTGACCGCCATTGCCATCGCCAGATAGGTCTTGCCCGTACCGGCAGGCCCGATCGCAATCACAATGTCGTGCTTCTCGATCGCCTCAATGTAGGACTTCTGAGTAGGAGATTTCGGACCGACAAACCGCTTCTTCGTGACGATCGTCGTCGCGTTGGTCAGCACCTCCTTAACGGAGGCATCCGGTGTCTGGCGCAGCGCGGTCAACGCGTGCGTCACATCGTCGGCTTGAAGTACCAGTCCATCGTTCGTGAGATTGGCGAGTTCGAAGAGGATCCGTTCGGCTTGGCGAGTCGCGTCTGGGAGACCGTCGAGTGTAACCTCTTCACCGCGTGCGGAGAGCCGCACGCCAAGATCGTCCTCAATCAGCTTGAGGTGCCGGTCGTGGTGACCGAAGAGGGCGGCAGTGTCCGTGCCTTCTCGTAGTTTTAGTTTACGCACGAATGCAGAATGGTCTCCCTCCTAGAACATCAGATGGGTTGATTCTAGCAGAGGGAGAAAAGGCGAGACAAGGAGAAGTAAGGAACCGAATAGACCGGGCTACGCCCCCGCCGGTTTTCCTGGGAGGCTGACGCCAAGCGCGAGGTCAAATTCCTGATAGGCCGTGCCACCCTGACCATCTTTTGCCAAGACCTTCACGTGAAAGACCCCCCGGTTGCCCGGCGGAATCATCCAGGCAATCCGCCCGGTTTCAGTCTCAATGGTCATCCCGGCTGGGGCATTTTATAATTCATAGGTCAAGAGATCCCCGTCAAAGTACGTCGCTCT
>CAZXNN010000446.1:0-3125 GCA_964641915.1 uncultured Nitrospira sp.
AAACCTTCGAGATTTTGCGATAGCCTTCATCGCTGAAATACGAAGGCTTGAAACGTGCAACTCCTGCAGCTTGATGTTGTCACGCTACTAGTCGCAATCGTTTTCGAGCTCGACATCGATCGCGATCTTCTTCACGCGCACCCTCTTGACCTTTCGGCCGCCAGAAACCTTCAAGCAGTTCACCAGGTCCTGAGCGGCATCTGTGCATGGAACTCCCGGCCGAACCTTGCCCGCTGGCTCCTTCATGTCTGGATCTAGGCGGTAGGTCATTCCGCCCATCAAGATACCATTTCCATAGAGATAGATGTTGAAATTTCTGTCCGCAGCCGATCGAATCTCGTCGGCCGTGAAGTCGGTGCCCTGCGCCAGTCTTAGCTGGATTTCCCGCTTCTCCCCGGCCTTGAGTTGAAACTTGTTGTCTGAGAGGCCGGCGAACTGCAGACGCCAGCCCTTGGCCACCAGCACTTTCGGCACATCCGCCCTGAGAGTCATCTGAGCAGGCTTGTTGAAGTTGTTGCCGGCATAGAAGACGACGCCCTCAAGACCCGCCGCCAGCGCTTCGCGACCGCCGCCGCCCGGCACCAGGTTCACGTTTCGCTGGCCCACATTGTTGTCGTGCGGCACTAAACGCCACTCCTGGATCGTCTGCCCCGGCTCGAGGTTACTTACGTTGCTGGGGTCCCCGTCCGCGGTCACGATAGCCAGGAGGCAGTCGTGACCGTAGGCATTGGTATTCGGAGTCCAGTTGAACGGGCCAACGATCACTTCATTACCATTGTTGGCCAGCACATTTCCCGTTGGAAGGCCTGCGAGAGGCTCGGCTTGCTCAAAGTCCGTGGGCCATGTCAACCCCGCGCCCGGCCTGCAGTGGTAGACCCTTACAGTACCGTTGGCGTCGGTGGTGCCTCGGTTTTTGACCTTCACGTAGGCGAAGCTGGGTACGCCGGCGATTCCCGGATCCTGAGTCGTTCCGCCATCCGCTGCCGCGCGGTTCCATACTGATTGATTGTTCCAGTGCACCGCCTGGTACTGATACTCGCCTCCCCGGCCGTCATCGATGTAGAGGTCCACGGCATCAGGCGCTCCAATATCCGTCATCGGAGTTCCTGGAGCCCGCCACAACCCCTGCTTCTCGAACGACCACCGGATGACCTTTTTGTAGGCGCCGCCTGCATACCCCTCACTGGTCCAATCATCGGCATCCGCATCGACCAGCTTGTTGTAGAACCCCTCGGCATTGGCAGGATTCGTTCCCGGAGAGAGCTTACCGACGGCATTCAGCACCAAAAAGGTCGCGACCCGTGAGGCGTGCCAGCGCTTGGCAACCTCGCCGGCGTCTCCTCCCAAGACCTGGTAGATACGAAACAAAGTTGTCGCCAGCACTTGTTCGCTATTGTATCCACCGGTGTCCCGTGCGCCTCCCCATCCCCAGCCGTCGGCGACGGCGCGATTGAACCATCTGTCTAAGCCGCGGAAGGGCGCGTACTGAAACCGCCGCGGAAGTGCTCTGAGCTGAGATTCCGGATCGTTCTGGAAGGCGGCAAGCGCGTCGCCCGCGCTGTGGGCGAAGCCGAAGTTGGCGCTACTGACGTGGTCCCACAAGATTCCGTGGCCGCCGATTTCATGCCAGTGAACCCATTTGTCCACCGACCTACCCAATGGGTTGGTAGTATCCGTCAGATCGGACAGGCAATAGCCCACCAAGCCGATCCCATCACCTGTGAGACCACCTGGGCCATCGCCATTACAAAACGCGTTTTGCTCGATGCCTGTGGCTCCTGCCCCACTGGACGTGCTCGCCCTGTGATCCACATGCACAGGGAACGCGGTACCGTCGAAATAACTGCCGGGACCTGTGAGAGTGAATCCCAAGTCTTCTATGACGTCGAACAAGTTGTTTGCGTGGTAGTACGCATTCACGGCAGCGAAATTATCCGTCCGCGCGTCATAGTCGAAATCGGTGCCTGTTGCCTGGGTCGGCGGCGCAATGGCAGGAGCATCGTCGTCGATTACCGTCACGTGTGTACCCGTAAGGGACTGAACGCCTGCCACTGGCGCATTCAGGTTGGGGAGCACGACATCATCCTGAAGCGGATTGAGGATCGCATTGCTGTCATCGGGCGTGTTGGTAAGGTCCCCGGTAGAGGTCTGCGGGTCATAGGTGAAGACCAGTCCGTTGACTCCAGAAGTCATGGCCCTGAGCCAGAGAATTGAGCCCGTTTCCACATCGACGAGAGCCTTCCAGTTCAGCTTCATCTTCGCCGGAAGATGGAAAATGATCTCCGTCACAAGGTAGTGTTGGCCGTCCCTGAACTGGCGCGGCACCGGGGGCAACGGTAGCGTCGGCTCGACGCCTTCCGCCTCGATATCGGGGGCTTTTCTCAAATCCCCAAGGAAGTCGAACGCCTTTTGGGGCACCCGGTCTTTTGTATCATAGCGGTAGATATAGAAGAGTCCCCGCGTAACGTTCGCCTGATCAAACCAGGACGGCACTTGCACCCTGGTTCTTCTCACAGTGGCGCCAGCCCGCGTCGCTGCGAAGATGTTCTTCAGCGAGACGGCGTTCGGTTTGATAAGCGCCGTTCCCTCGGTCATTGCGCCGCTCAAATTCCCGGCTTGGCTATTGATCTGCACCAGGGCTGCGCGGACTCTCTTAATCTCGTCCGTGGATGGCAGCTTCACTTTGAGGTCGTCGTGCCCGTAATGATCCGCATGGGTGATCCTGAAGGGGTTTTGCTTCACGGTGACGGTCATGCCACCATGCCACACCGGCACGTTGTGAATGGTCTGGTAGTAGCAGTAGGTGGCGGACGCAAAGAATTTCTTGATTTCGTACAGACGGTACTCGATTTCCTGCTCGCGTGGGTCGAGAAAAGATGCCTTTATGTGAAGCCGGTCGAGTTGACCCAACGGGATCTGAAAAATTTCAGCCATCTTACGAAGGTAATCGCTGGCAGCAAGACGAGCATTGCTCTTCTCAGATAGAAAGTACTCCTGCGTTTGAAGGATATGCCGGAGTTTCTGCCTTTCGTCAAAAGTTAGGTGAGCTTTCAAGTCGGGACTGTAAATGGTGTTCATGGCTAATACTCCTTCTGTTAATTAAGGATAGTTGCCCATCGTTAAGT
>CAZXNN010000447.1:0-3125 GCA_964641915.1 uncultured Nitrospira sp.
AATTGAGATTTTAAGTCAACGGGTTGATCCGGAAAATTGCCTTAATGTATCTGTCGCTGGACGAGCTACAGACCGACCTCGATGCCTAGTTGGCCTACTACAACAACGAGCGAATCCATCAAGATAAGATGTGCTGCGAACGCCCGCCTCTGCAAATCCTTATTACAGAAAAGGAAGCGTGGAATGAGAAAGTCACTAACCTGAATTTGATCTGACAATCAGGCCCCGTCAAAACGGGGAACTGTCATATCGGGTCGCGACTTCTACATCTAAGTGGCCATCCAAACACGCTCTGCCTCCCCTCCTGATCAAAGCACTCTCATCGCACCGCCTTCACTGAATACTCCGCTACGGCCGAGGTAGAAGGGGGAAGGTGCCTCGCATTTGATTTCCCCGGGGCTTGTGCACGTCGTCGTTTTCGGCTAGGCTGAAAAAAGCATGAACGCCAAGAACCACTTCCTCTCGCTCCAGATACCGCCGCCCCGCTAACGGGCCGCGGCGATACACATCAACTCCGCAGCCCCCACCCGGGCTGGCATTCCAAAGGGATGCGCCTTCCTGCAAGGCCAAAACGGAGCAACTCATGCAAACCACAGAAGATATTTCTGCCCAACTGCGGGCAGACCTTGGTGCATTCATCGGTACCGAAAACTGGCATCGCCATCCTCTCAATCGGTCGATGCTGCTGACCGACGGCGTCAAATATTTCGCGGACCAGGCGGGGGCCTGGTGGTTCCTCGACATCATCGCCACCGAAGTGATGCGCTTCCATCCCCTGAAGCCGTTTCTCTCGATTGCACTAGATGTCAGGGAAGGCGCAGCCGACATCGTTGTCGGCGACGGCGACGGCGTGACTCTCTTCAAGCGGCACATCCATTTCACGGATGCACCTGACGGGTTGTGGCGCTTCTACCTCACGGACAACGTCCTCTTGTTGCCGGGGGAGTACTAACCATGGGAGACAAGAGCACGATCTGGTTCTGCGGAGACATGCATGGCCCGATCACGCATGTCGTAGAGCATGTCCTGAGCGCCCACGCGGCGGGGCAGGCGCCGGAAGCGGTCATCCTTCTCGGCGACATCGATGCCCCGCGCCCGCTGCACATTGAGCTTGGTGCGATTCGTAACCTGACGGAGATCTTCTGGATCCCCGGCAACCATGACAGCGATGACAACTGGTCCTGGAACAACCTTGTTTCCAGCGAACTGGCCGACCGCAATATCCATGGGCGGGTAGTTGAAGCGGCCGGATGGCGGGTTGCCGGCCTCGGTGGCGTATTTCGTCGCCGTATTTGGGCTCCTCCTGATGCTCCTGCGTTTCCTGGGTACGACGCCTGGCGATCCGATCTGATTACCCGTCGTCCGCCCAGAGATTTCGGGCTTGCCGAGAGTACAGAAGAGCGTCGGCATTTGACGACGATTTTTCCGGAGAACATCGCGGCCTTTGGGCAACTGCGCGCTGACATTCTGGTTTCCCACGAAGCGCCGGAATGTCGTGCCGATGGCCGCGGCTGGCAGGCCATTGGCGACCTGGCAAGCTCCCTCGGTGTCAGCTTTGCATTTCATGGGCATCACCATGATCGACCGGATTATTCCGGATGCTTCCCCAGGCTTGGATTCCAGGCGCATGCCGTCGGGTTTCGCGGCATCACCGCCCTCGAGCGCAATGGAACGGTAAGCGTGATCCGCCCTGGCGATCACGACGCCGATGAGGCGATGCTCTGCTGGGAGGAGGGCGATGATGACTAGGGATCAGAATCTTGCTCGAAAAGAGATTGCCGAATTCTTCAAAATGCATCCCGATGCTCCGGCATTTTTCATCGCCGCCGGGCTCGATCTCCAGGACGTCCGCATGGCTATCCTTGGGATCAAAGTGCAGAAGATTCAGCCGGGCGACAAAGCCGGCTACGTGGGGATCATCGAGCGCGTCATCGTGTTGCGTGAGCAGCACAAAATGCATGTGGTCGCCCAAGTGGAAACTGGTGTCGGCCTGCGGGCCTCTCCAACGACTGCATCGGTCGATCTCCCGCCGCCCATGATGCCCCTACGTCAGCTGGATCCCAAAACCAGCGCTATCCCGTGGTGGTCGGGCGATCAAATCCTGGTGCGTTTGGTCGATCCGACGAAGATGATCGCGAAGATTGAAGAAATTCAGCACCTGCCTTCCGATCAAGGCGGGGGAGCGGGTGGTGGGTTGCTCAAGATGTTGCCCACGATCGGCAAACAAAGGGAGCTGCGCCGCATCACCGTCTCCCAACTGGAGAGCGTGAGGGCACTCAAAGAGAGGTTTCCGCATTGCGGCGCGGTGATTGACCGCGTCCAGTCCGCGTTGCATGCGCGATCCATTGCTGGCTCTTGGGCACAGATCCCTCCCATTCTCCTAAAGGGTGGTCCTGGAACCGGCAAGACTACGTTTTCGCGCGCGCTGGCCAACTGCCTTGGCGTCGATTTCTTCCAGATTGCCGCCAGTCACGACATCCTGAAACTTACGGGTCTTGGCCCACCTTGGCGCGGTGCGACTGTTGGTGCAATCGCTAAAGCCTTGGGCAAGTCGCCGGAGAATAACGACGAACCGGGATGTGCCAACCCGGTGGTTCTGATCGACGAACTCGACAAAGCCGGTGGTCAGATTCGGAGCGCCGACAGCGGGAGCACAGGAGGTTTTTTTGATCAGCTGCTTTGCATCGAGCCGCAAAACGCCAATCTGATCGACGCATACCTGGGAGATTCGGTGCCGATTTGCGTGCGCTATGTCAGCTGGATTTTTACCGCGAACGACGTCGAAAAAATCCCGGACTACCTCCTTTCCAGAATGGAGATTTTCGACATTGGACAGCCGACGCCGGCGGACTATCGAAGCGGCCTTCTCAATTCGCTGTATGGCTCACTGGTAGATGAGTTGCCCTATGGTGGTCTTTTCGCTACCGCCTTGGCCGGCCAGGTGGTCGACCACCTGGCAGATTCCGGCATGTCGCCGCGGGAAATCCGACGAACCCTTGAGGAGTCTATGGAGAGGGCCGTTGGCAGCTACGCGGACACGCCACCCAAGGGGTCGGTGATTCTCGCCGTAGGGCATTTCAAAAGCAAAAATCCATTACCACGCAGCCGACAGATCGGCTTCATTC
>CAZXNN010000448.1:0-3122 GCA_964641915.1 uncultured Nitrospira sp.
TGTTCAGGGGCCGAGGCGGTTCAGAAATTTGGACGTGCCGGCTGGATCGTCTCACGACAGCGCGGTTCCCATGTGATGATGGTCAAGCCCGGCTATGAATACACCCTGTCCATTCCACAACATGACGAACTCGGCCCTGGGCTGCTCAGAAAACTCATTCGCCAGGCTGGGCTCTCTGTAGACCAGTTTAACGATCTCTGACATCTCTCCTGAGTTTCTACCATTCCCTCCTTTCCCATCCCATGCGGAGGGGAAGAACAATCGTCTATGCAGCCAGTCGGTTCTCATCTCTTATTGCCACTCGCCTTCGTTAGGGGCGAGCGGCGGTCGAGACTTCCAGCAGCTGTGTTCGGTCTTCAAAGCTCGACTCGACCGCGCTTGTTCAAGTCTGACCGCTCGTCTATACTTCGTCCGTACCAACATCCAACTCGTTGATCCATTTTCACCACGCACACCTTGTACGATTTACAGAAGCAGCTTCGACAGCAGTTCGGTCTCGCCCAGTTTCGGCCCGGTCAAGAAGACGTGATGCGGGCCGTCCTGGCTCGTCGCGATGCGATGGTGGTCATGCCGACCGGCCAGGGAAAATCGCTCTGCTATCAACTCCCTGCGACGTTCTTGCCAGGGTTGACCCTCGTGGTGTCTCCGCTCATCGCCTTGATGCAGGATCAAGTCGAGAGTTTGAAACAGCGCAAGATCTCCGCAGCAGCCTTTCACTCAGGTCTGACCGAGCAACAACGAGACAAAGTTATTCAGGGGCTTCATCTTCAAAGCCTTAAGCTTCTCTATGTGGCGCCGGAACGAATTCAGCACGAAGGGTTTCTCCGCCTGGTTCGGAAATGCCTGGTGTCGCTCCTGGTCGTCGATGAAGCGCATTGCATCTCGCAGTGGGGGCATGATTTCAGGCCCGACTATATGAAGCTCGGGCGCTTGCGCCAGGAGCTCAACAATCCGCCCTGTCTGGCGTTGACGGCGACGGCGACGACGCGGGTACAGGCCGACATCTGTGAACGGTTGACCCTGCGTGCTCCGTTGTCGATGGTGACGGGATTCCGTCGGGAAAATCTGGCCTTGTCCGTCCGTCTTTGTACGTCTCTCGGGGAGAAGCTGACGGAGTTGGATCGACTGGTTCGGAAATGTGAAGCAGGCACCATTGTGATTTATGGCGCTACCCGCCGGACGGTCGAAGAGATCGCAAGCTGGCTCGGGCAAACCCATCCATCCGTGGGGTATTACCATGCCGGGCTCTCCGATGACGAACGGCGACTCGTCCATGATGATTTTCGCCAGGGGCAGCTCCGTATTCTCGTGGCCACCAACGCATTCGGCATGGGCATCGATAAGTCGGATGTGCGCTTGGTCGTCCATATCGATATTCCGGGAAGCATCGAAGCGTACTATCAGGAGGCGGGCCGCGCCGGGCGTGACGGGTTGCCGGCTGCGTGCGTGCTGCTCTTTCACGAGCGGGATCTCGCTACCCAGGAGTATTTCATTCAACAGGCGGCGAAAGATCCGGCCAGCGGCGAGCGTGCGGCTCGTATGCGGACGTTGCTTCGCGAGATGCTGGCCTATGTGTCGGTCCGCACCTGCCGCCAGTTGGCCATACTGGATTACTTCAGCGAGGCCGAGGAGCAGGCCAAGGGGTCTTGTGGCCTCTGTGATCGTTGCCTGACCGAGGTTCATGAGGCGCCCGCATCCCTTCAGGATGAGGCTGCCTGCGCGAAGGCCGTGCTGCAGACGGTGGCCTGGTGTGACGGGCGATTCGGTGTGACTCGTGTTGTGGAGATTCTTCGCGGCAGCCAATCGAAGGCGATCCTGTCGCAAGGAGCCGAGCGCTGTGAGAGTTATGGCATATGTCGGGACTCTTCAAAAACGACCGTCACGCATGCGGTGAAAGATCTGATTGATTCAGGCCACCTCGCGGTCATCGGTCAGGAGTACCCCTTGCTCGATCTGACTCGTCTGGGCCGTGAGGTGCTGAACGGGACCCGTGCCTTCGACCTCGCGCTGGCGGACAGAGCTGGCACCAGCGCGCGAGGGGGAACGCCAGTGGCCGGACGGCGGCAGCCCCAGGTGGTCGAGGTTTCTGCGCCGGGTGATCCGCAGCTGTATGAGCGGCTTCGCCGGCTCAGAACGGCACTGGCTGAAGAAGAGGGGGTTGCGCCGTTCGTCATTTTTCATGACAAAACATTGCGCACGATTGCCAGCCACAAGCCGGTCACTCGGGCGGCCTTGCTGGAAATCCCCGGCATCGGCGACGCGAAAGTCGAGCGCTACGGCCGCCGCGTGCTAGAAATTGTGAACGGGGAATAAGAACGCTGTCATCTTTCAGCCGTCAGCTCTCAGCTCAGGACGAAAGTGAAACTGCGATGAACCTAGCTCCCTCCGGCTGATAGCTAATCGCTGAATGCTGTGGTCTCAAGAATTGGCTGTCAGCAATCAGCCTTCAGCTGTCAGCTTTTTCTGAATACGGAACTGAGAAATAATGCGAGACTTCCGGAAGCTCAAAGTCTGGGGAAAGTCCCACGAGTTAACATTGGCAATCTACAAAGCCACCTCGTCTTTTCCCGATCAGGAAAAATTTGGGCTTACCAGCCAGATGAGGCGTGCAGCAGCGTCAATAGCAGCAAATATTGCCGAAGGCTGCGGAAGAAGTGGCGAACCGGAGTTAGCCAGGTTTTTGAGAATATCTCTTGGGTCGGCGAGCGAACTTGAGTATCACATCATTCTTTCAACCGATCTGTCCTACTTAAACAAGTCCACAAACAACCATCTGGCCAAACAGATAACGGAGGTCAAACGAATGTTAACCTCTCTGATTCAAAAGCTGACTGCTGATAGCTGATAGACTGCGCTTCTGTACTCAGCTGTCAGCCATCAACCAGAATCAACTGGGATCAACAGCAATTTTACCCAGTCCGGAGCTGAGAGCTGAACGCTGACGGCTGAAAGCTACTTCAAATTTCCCGCCTTCGCGAAACGCTCCTGCAATTCCTGATAGGAATGGGTCACCGGAAAGTTCGGAAACTCTTTAGGTAGATGATCGGGCGGCCGGAAAAAGAATCCCGCGTCGGCTTCGCCGAGCATCGCCGTGTCGTTGTAGGCGTCGCCGGCGGCCATGG
>CAZXNN010000449.1:0-3119 GCA_964641915.1 uncultured Nitrospira sp.
AAACTGAATCTCCTGCGTGGGGGCATAGACTTCATTGAACGAAATGGGGTTCCAGATATCCCCGCGTCGCTCGCGATTGCCGTCCCGGGAATACCGCTGCCCGACTTCAAGATACCAATTGCTCGAGTCTTGAATCCGGAGATCCGTATTCCACTGACTGAGTTCTCCTCGATAGGGATCGAAAAAGGCATCCACCGTCAGATACTGGTTGATCGTCGGGCGTTGCATCCCAACATTTCCGGCTCCACGCCCAAACGCCTGAGCCGCCATTTGCGCCTGCGTGAATTGGGGAGCCGTATTGCCGATGACCGCCCGCATCCACACATCGGAAAACTTCCTCCCTTGGATTGCCACCGTGGCAGGCTGCAACGGTTGCGTGAGTGAGCCCAGCAACGGAGTCACGCCCGTACCGAAGTCACGCGCCCTCGTTTGGACCGCCCCGGCATGGTAACTCTGCGCGAGGGTCAAATCGAGCCAGTTGAAGGTACTTGTCCCATCGTGCTCCAGCACCCGATTGCGCAAGGCATAGGTCAGAAGATTCTTCTTCGGCAGATCGTCGATTTGATCGATCTGCGCGATCCTCGATTGATCGGTCCCCGGCACATATTCATACATGACGGTCGGCTCGATGGTGTGCAAGAGGCTGCCCCCTCCGTCCATCCTAAACCTGCGGCTCAACTTCGACGTGGCATCAACTCCCGCCCAGAAGGTCTCTCGATGGAGCGAGGCATCAGATTGCGCGCCACGGGTATAGTAGACCTCGCGAAACTTGGCCTGCGGGGTCAGACCGACGACATGACCGAGATCAATGACGTCCGTTGAGATTCCCGGCACGACATTGACGCGATTCAGGGCGAATCCCTCTTCGCGGTAAAAATTGACATAGTCTCCTTCCATCCCGAACAACAATGGTGAGTTGAAGAGCGCGACATTCGGCAAGGTGTAACCGGTCTCCGGCAAGCGCTGAAACGTATCTTTTCCTCCGGACTGAAGCGGCTGCAGGTATTGCCCAAGGATGTACATATTCCCGTAAGGCAATCGCTGATTCAGCAGCAAGTTCGACTCGTTGCTGGGCAAGGCCCGCTGGGTACCGGAGTTACTCAACTGCTGAAGGTAGTTGGGGTCGGTGACAAAACTCGCATTCCCCCGCAACAATAGCGTTTCGGTAAACTGCTGCGTGTGCGTCCCGGCGATCAATGCGCGCGCACGTTTTACGTCTGAACTGGTCTGGTCCACTCCGGTGACATTCGGCAGCGCAGTCTGCTGCAGATAACTCACATACCACTGGCCCCTGGATTTCTGGTCGAGCACATAGCGATACTCCAGATCGCTTCCGTACCCGAGCTTGCTGTAGTAGGACGGTGCGATGGTCAAGTCTTGGCTCGGATTGATCGCCCAATAAAAACTGTCCTGGAGATGCATACCAAACCGATTGTCGAATCCCACCTGCGGAACCAGCAATCCACTCCGCCGGTTCGACAAGGGATAGGTGATCGTGGGAATTGGCATCACCGGCACGTCCGCGACACAGAGCCACGCCCCCTTCAAGGCCAGCGTGTCTCCGACATTCAGATCCATATCCTCAAACTTGAAACGCCAGGCCGGCACCTCCCCGTCCTGGGCATCGCAATTCGTAAACGCGCCTTCCTTCACCCGATAGTGATATTCGGAGAATCGCTGAAGCAGGCGCCCGTTCACGAGCGTGTTGGACTGCGGGAAATAGAGCTGGCCGTGGGTAACGACACCGGCCTCGGTATTGACATTGAAGTCCATCCGCTCCGTCGTCACATCGGCCTGCGGATCAGTCAAACGCACGTGACCCGAGGCGCGCACGACGCCGGAGAGCGCCTCAATCGTGACATGGTCGGCCGTCAGGCGCATGGCGCCCTGCTGGATCACGACGGACCCATCCGCCTCATACACATCCTGGTCCTGACGATAGTCGATTCGATTGGCCGTCACATCGAGGGGAGGAGAGCCGGAGGCCGAGGTGCCCGGAGCCACCGACTTGGATTTGGCCCAGACGAGACAGGGAAGACAGAGAAGAAGGACGGCCACAAGAACACAAAGCTTATCCGCTGTCCATGACCGTCCACTCACCATGCTAACCCCTGAGCGGAGACAAGCCGCAGCCACGGACCAATGCTTTCACTTCGCCCACCAGCATAAGCGATCCAGTCACACAGATGAGGTCCTGCGCGGTCGCCCGTGCTTTGGCCAGCGCCAACGCCTCAGCCGCGGCCGGAGCGACATGGCACTGGAGAAATCGGGATCCGACCGTCTCCCGCAGTTCCTGTACCGAAGCCGAGCGGGCCATATCCACCTGCGTCAACACTACTTCAGAGACCAGCCGGCGCAACGGCTCGACAAAACGGCTGTGATCTTTGTCGCGCATCATGCCCAGGACGAGAATGACCCGAGCCTCTGGGCGTGGCGCACGCCACTCCCGCAGATAGTCCGCCAAGACGAGCGCCGCAGCCGGATTGTGGGCGCCGTCAAGCAACAGGTCAGGACCCCGCTCTACTACTTCCAACCGCCCTTCCCACGGCACCGATTCCAACCCCCGGCGCACCGACGCCTCATCCACCGATATCCCGCGCCCCTCGGCCGCTTCGAGCAACGCGATCGCGCAAGCCGCGTTATCCAGCTGATGGCGTCCCGCAAGCGAACAACTCAGTCCGTCGAAACGCTTGGAGCGCCCGCGATAGGAAAACCCTTCAGGCCCTTCACCGACGGTAAGAAAATCCTGCCCCAGTCGCAGGAGCGGGGCCCCGCGATCCGCCGCCGTCTGACGAATCACCTCCCAGGCCAGCCCATCGATACGGCCCACGACGACCGGAACGCCGGACTTGATGATCCCGGCCTTCTCGATTCCGATGGCCGCTTCGGTTGCCCCGAGAAACTCCTGATGATCCAGCCCGATCGTGATAATCGCGCTCGCTTCCGGCTCCACCACATTCGTCGCGTCGAACCGCCCGCCCATCCCGACTTCCAACACGGCCACATCGACTCCGGACTCGGCAAAATGGAGAAACGCCATCGCTGTCGTCAGTTCAAAGAACGTCGGCGTCAGATCCGACTGCACGCTCGCCTGAAGCCGCTCAGTGAGCTCTGCCACC
>CAZXNN010000450.1:0-3119 GCA_964641915.1 uncultured Nitrospira sp.
AGATTGAAAAGAAGCAGCTCCCTATTGCCGAGCGGCAACTCTCGAACCTGGCCCCATCCGTCCTCGCCGATGCCAAAGCGAAGCCCTATGTCGCGATTCTCTGGAACAATCTCGGGTTGGAACAGGAACGGATCGACGGAACCAAGGTGTCCGTCAAAGCTTTCAAAAAGGCCGCCGCACTCGACAGCGCCAATCCGATCATCCAATTGAACCTGGCCCACGCCTATTGGGAACTGCGCGATCCGGCCCTCAATCAGGACTTCCTGACCGGTTTGATGACACTCGCTCCCAACGAACCCTTTCCGCATCTCGCCATGGCGGATCTGCTCTACGAACAAGACCGGCTGAGTGAAGCCGCTCAACACCTGGCGCAGGCGACGGACCGGGCCGGCAAAGATCCTCGTGTCCAGTCCTACCTCGCAACCGTCACGGAGAAAGTCCGCCATACCGGCGCGGCGGAATCCCGCATGAACGCTCGAAGCAGCACTCATTTCCTCGTGAAATACGACGGAGCGGAGGACCCGGGCACCTGGACCACCGTTCTGGAAATCCTCGAAGAAGCCTATCGCGAAATCGGTCAACGATTCGGCCATTTCCCTGCCAAACCGATCGTGGTAGTCCTGCACACCAAGAACACCTTTCAGACGGCGACCGGCAGCCCGGCCTGGGCAGACGGTCTCTACGACCCGATCCTCGGCCGCATCCAAATCCCGACGCAAGGCGCCACCACTGACATGCAGTGGCTGACCAATGTCCTGCGTCATGAGTATGTTCACGCGTTGTTGCATGACCGGCTGGAGGGTCAAATCGGCTCGCTGCCCGTGTGGCTCAATGAAGGGCTGGCGATGCAACTGGCCGGCAGCTCCTGGCCGGACCTCGACCAGGCCATGCCGAACGGCGGCTCAGTTCTGCACTTGCGCTACTTGGAAGAGGGATGGGGGCAGATGCCGAACAACGTGGCGACGCTGGCCTACCTCGAAGCGAATTCTGCCACGCATTACCTGATCGACCGATTCGGAATGAACCGCGTCGTCGATCTCCTGGATGCCTTTAAGGCCAACGCCACCGTCGCCACCGCGCTCCAGGATAAAATCTTTCTCTCCTATGATCAGTTTCACCAACAGTGGCTGGATACATTCCTGCAAAAACGCGGCTAGCCGCCACAAGCCTCTTAGATCAATTCTTCCCGTATCAGGCGTCCCGTTTGCCCCGACCAGGTCGGTAACTGCAGCGCCTTCTCCTCGACCGCGTCTGATTCAACAACCTCCTCGGCTTCCGTCTGAGCAAACTGATCCTCCCAGAGGATGTGACGCCCCTCGTCCTCAGACATCCGAATTCGAAAATCAAAGGAGCGGCCGAGTTCCCGCTGATCACGATCCTCGCTCACACGGCGATCGGCGATACGCTCCATCCTGGCGCGATTGTTTCCATCAGTCGAAAACTCATCTTGCCACACCAGCCCACCGGTTTCAGGATCCAGCGCCCGGAGCAAGAAAGTCGGCTGAGGAGACGCAGCCGACATCTCGCGTACCTTGATTACCGTCGCACGCCTCGGCACCACGGTCGAAACCAGCTGCCCTGTACTCTCCGCATCACGAGGCGTCAGATTCAAGTTTCCTTCCCATTGAAACTTTCCGGTCGTCGCATCATAGACACGCAACACGAAATTGGAGAGGTCTGTCGCACCGGGGCCGACGCCGCCGGCAAAAATTCGAGCTTGCGGTTGCGGTCCTTTGGACGCGCTCTCTTCTTTCACATTCAATTCATACGTGTCATCCGAAAGCACGTCGCCGCTCTGCGGGTCGTAGATCTTCACGGTGATCGTCGAGACCTCCCCGACCTGATAGCCGAACCCGGCCGCGACAATCCCCGCTTTGACTGGAGCCGCCTCGGCCCACGCCAGCGAAGGGCCGAGCAGGATACCGACAAGAACCCAGGCCAGGCTGTTTATGGAGTGCCGCAGCCGGCGGGACGCGTGGAGCTTTTTCACCTGAACCTTGGGAGACATGGCACCGGTCACTGACTGTAGAAGACGGCTAATCCAAGAAATGATTGGCATGGCCCCTCCGTGATGTTGGGGTCATTCTGCCTGCATTGAACCCGCCGCGTATATTCCCCACTGTGGGAGGTTTCCCCTCGAAAGAGGGGGTGGGGGTAGAGTCATGAGATTAGTGACCGACCAGTCTCACGGGTGAGGAATGACTGCGCCAAACAACCGATAACGATGTCTGGCAATCCACCGATAGATCCGCTCAGCCAGTCTTCGCATAAGGGACCTTTTCAATACCCATCGGAGGAACGTCCCACCCGGCAGGCCGTGGATCAGCGGGAGGAACGCGTCGATTCCTTGCCGCACCCCGCCTGCCGGGCTGATGAGATAGGCCAAGGACGGAGGGCCTGGCCGATACTGCGCCCCCAATGCGCTGACCGCTTCCTGACTCTCGTAGGGAATCATCCGAACTCCTATTCCCGCCTGGTCGAGGCGCTCCTTGGCGGCGACACAGAGCCGGCAATGTGAATCATAGATGAGCAGGCTGGTATGCAGAGAATCTATCGGACAGGCAGGCAACGGCTCTTGCATGATGCGGACAGGCTAGCACCAGAACGCCCTCCCATCAAGGTGCCGTTGTCGCTGCCGACTGAACCGGCTATAGTGACACAATGATACGTCCCTGGGGATTGATGATCAGCTTGATCGGTCTCACCGCCGTCGGCATGGCAACTCTGTTTCTCGTGGGCCAGCCGGACCAGACGGAGCCCAGCCGCTTCCTCGCCGGGTTTCTCGTTGGCATCCCGCTGTTCATGCTGGTCGCAGTGCGATTGGGGTATCGATGGGCGACGATGGCCACTGTGATCTACGGAACCGTGGGGCTGGCGCTGGACCTCTCAACAATGGTGCAGCTGATTACGAAAGACCAGCCGACCGTGGCCATGCTGACGGCCAATGGCTTCAGCGGGATTTTGAACTTTCTCGTGATTGCGTTCGGCGGGCGGGCATTTCTGGACGTCTCCCAGGCGCCACCGCCTCCAGGATCCCGTCCTCCCAATCCTCCGTTCCCGGCTTCATCCGCCACACCCTAGTCGCCGCGAACCCGGCCGCCTTCAGCCAGGCACTCGCC
>CAZXNN010000451.1:0-3098 GCA_964641915.1 uncultured Nitrospira sp.
TCTAGCCAGAGCATAAAGAGTGCCCCGACAGAAACCCCTCTCAGGACGAACAACTCACCGATAAATGCTTGCCCCAGTTGGGGGGCGCGGCGGCATACGCGTCCATACCCGGCTGTTCGCTGTAGGGATCTTGCAACAGCGCCAGTAAGCGATCGACTTCCGAATAGTCTTTCTGCTGCGCCTTCTCGATAGCGGTCTGAGCCAGATAGTTACGCAGGATATATTTGGGATTGACCTGGTGCATCCGCAAGCGTCGCTCCTCGTCCCGGCTCTGCTCCATCCGCAACCGGCCGGCATAGCGCGCGGCCCAGCCATCGAACGCCGCTCGGTCCAGAAAGACATCGCGGAGCGGTTCGTTGAGCGAGCCCGCGGCCGATGAAAATGCGCCCAGGGCCCGGAAGCAATTGGTGTAATCGACGTGACTCTGCTGCATGAGGCCCAGCAGATCCTGAATCAAGGCCGCATCGTCATCCTGCTCCCGGCTCAACCCGACTTTGGCCTGCATCAGTTCCATATACCGGCGCTCGCAAAGAGGCGTGTAGGAATCCAACGCCGCTTTCAGATCTTCCTTCGATGCAAGCGGGAGCAGCGCCTGGGCAAGACAGCTCAGATTCCAGAGACCGATATAGGGCTGCTGGTTGAACGCATAGCGGCCGTTGTGGTCGGAGTGGTTACAAATGAAGCCGGGATCGTAGTCGTCGATGAAGCCGAAGGGTCCGTAGTCGAGGGTGATCCCGAGGATCGACATGTTGTCGGTGTTCATGACGCCATGGGCCCAGCCAACGGCCTGCCATTGGGCGATCAACGTCGCTGTCCGCTTGACCACCTCAGTAAAGAACCGCGCGTACTTGTCGGAAGCGTCGACCAGATGGGAATAATGCTGGGCGATCACATAGTCGGCCAGGACTTTCAATTGCTCGTGCTGCTTCCGATAGTAAAAGACTTCGAACGAGCCGAACCGGACGTGCGTCGGCGCCATGCGCAGCACAATCGCGCCGGTCTCCACCTGTTCCCGATAGACCTGATGGTCGCTGCCGACGATGCACAGCGCCCTCGTCGTCGGAATGCCCAAGCCATGCATGGCTTCGCTGCAGAGATACTCGCGAATCGTGGAGCGCAACACAGCGCGGCCGTCGCCGTCGCGCGAAAAGGGCGTCATCCCCGCGCCCTTGAGTTGCAGATCCCATTTCTCGCCCCGCTCATTCCGGACTTCGCCCAAGAGGATCGCGCGGCCGTCGCCGAGCTGTGGAACATAGGTGCCGAATTGATGGCCGGAATAGAGCATAGCCAATGGCTCCATCCCCGGCACGAGTAGGCTCCCGCCGAAGACGCCGGCGAATTCCGGACGCGCCGCTTCCGCCGGATCCAGGTCGATCAGTTCCGCTGCCGCACGATTAAAGCTGATGAGATAGGGAGCCGTCGAAAACGGCGTCGGGTTCAACTTGGCGTGGAATGACTCCGGCAGACGCGCATAGGAGTTATCGAACAAGAGTGTTTCCAGCGCGCGGCGAGCCATTACCGACCAAGGCCTTCCAGGTCCCGATCCACGGTAAAGACCAGCACCTTTTCGCCGATCTGGGCATTGATGTCGGTGAAGAGCGCCAGCGCCTTGGCTCCCGTGATCTCATTCACCTGCTCAAAGAGCCGATCGCGGCCTTGGGCAATGAGGGTTTGCCGGATTCGTTTGACCATGTCGACGCCTTCTGCGCTTTTGGCAAGCTGCCGCTCCGCCGGCGTCAGGACGCCCTTCATGCGAACGACAACGAGATCCCGCACGATATAGGCCCGCACATCCTCCGGGCCGCGCCCCATAAAATCCTGTTCGAACTTGATGATGGCGTTCCGAATCGCCGCTTCGATCTCGCCTTTGGTCAGTCCCTTGTTCATCGCACAGCCCTTCCAGCCAGATGGTAGAGGTCGATTATAGAGGGGCTGCTGAGGCGGCCACAAGGATAAAGCCGCCCCTCGTGGGGCCAAACGGGATGATGCGTGGGCCCGAAGGCCTAGGCCCTGGTGGACAATGTACCCGATGCCTTGACTACCCAGGGAGAGATACCGGATAAAGGGGCATGCATGCGCCCGATGGTGTTCCCTATCGACTGCGTTAACCTGGGATAGGAAGAACCATCGCTGTGGAAAAATACTGGCGGTAGGGTGACCGGCTCGTTTCGGGCCGGACGCAGTACAAGCCAACCGTGCGACGTCGACCGTTCGTCGAAGTGCGCGGTTGGCTTTTGTGTTCTCTGAGCCCGTGAGGTCCATGTGTATGCCTTGTTGATCCCACTGCTGCCGCTCTTGACGGCGCTGATCGTCGCCGTGGGTAATGACGCGTCGCGTCGTGCACGGACACGGCTCGCCATCGTCCCGATCGGCGCGGCATTTTGTGGCGCGGCCGCCACCCTCTATCTCGTGGCGACTCAGGGGCCGATCAGCATTCGATTCTACGACGCAACATCTGCCGCCGCCCTTACCTTTCCGATCGGTTTCTATATCGACCGGCTCAGCGCGGTCATGATGGTCCTGATCTCGGGCGTCGGCACGGTCATCTACGCCTATTCCATCGACTACATGTACCAGGACCCTCACGAGCCGCGGTACCTAACCCTCATCGGCCTGGCGCTGTTCGTCCTGCTGTGCCTGGTCTCCAGCGCCAATCTCATGATGCTGTTTCTGTTCTGGCAACTCCTGAGTTTTCTGCTGTATCTCCTGGCCCATAACCATACCCATCCGGGGACGTTGGAGGGTGCCTTCAAGACCTTCACGTTGTTACGGATCGGAGACGCTGCGTTTCTTGCGGGAATTGTCCTGGCCTATGCGCTCTATGGCACGCTGGAGTTTCCGGCGTTATTTGCCAAGGCCGCCGAATCGGCCGTGATGTTCGCTCCCCTGCCAGGGCTCGAAATCAGCGGCGCGACGGCGGTGACGTTGCTCCTGTTCATCGGCGGGATGAGCAAATCCGCGCAATTCCCGCTCCATATCTGGCTGCCTCACTATCTCTATGCCCCCACGCCTGCCACGGCGTTGCTCCATGCCGGCATCATCAATGCCGGTGGCTTTCTGATCAACCGCCTGGCGCCGCTCTTCGGTCTCAGCTCGAC
>CAZXNN010000452.1:0-3097 GCA_964641915.1 uncultured Nitrospira sp.
AGGAATTATGGCGAAGACACACCCAGACCTCCGACAACAAATGCATCCAAAGCGGTTTGAAAGACCGCATTCTCGTACGGAAGGGCGTTGAGAAACTCCCCCTTAGGAGAAGGAAGGATACAGTCATTCGTGGGGAGTCCAGAATAACATGTCAGTCATGGCCAGCCCTGAAGAATTCAGGTTGGTTTCGGCAATTCTTCTTTTCCCGCTTTTGGAGGATGGGGACGCGTTGTTCTAAAGTGGACCATATCCTTCGAAAAGAGCACATCCAGGGTCCAGTCCAAGGCCACGAGGACCTTCTTCTCAAATCGAGGCAGTTTCATCAGGTAGATCGTGCGCCACAGCCACCAAGCCATGAAACCTGAAAAATTCACGCCGAGAATGTTCGCGACGCCGGTTCGTTTCCCGATCGGGGCCAGGAGCCCGATCGTCGAGTAGCGGAAGGGTTTCAGCTGCTCGCCTCGAACGGTAGCCAGAATATTCCGTGCCGCGAGCTTCCCTTCCCGCAGCGCGTGCTGCGCGGTGGGGGGGTGGAATGTCTCACCATGAGGGTCCGGCACAAGCGCACAGTCGCCAAAGGCCCAGACGCCAGGCCACTCGAGAACTTCCAGGCACTCGTTGACGAGGATCCGGCCCTTCGATTTCGGACAAGGTAGTGTGTCCAAGAGGGGGTGCGGAGAGATCCCGGCCGTCCAGACCAGCGTATTGGTCGTCACCGTCGTCCCATCGCTGAGCGTCACGGTGTGGTCCGTCACGGCGGTGACTTTACAGTTCGAATGGATTTCCACCTTGTTCTCTATGAGTTTGCGCTGGGCGTAGGTGCCGAGCTCCTCCCCGAGTTCCGGCAAAATGACCTTACCCGAATGGACGAGGATGATCCGCAGCATCTCTTCCCGAATATGCGGAAAGTACCGCACCGCCTCCCGCAGAAAGTCATTCATGGCCGCAATGGTTTCGACTCCGGCGAACCCGCCACCGGCCACGACGAAATTCAGTAAGGGCGCGTGAAACGACGCCGCACATTCAAAGTCCGCCTCTTCCAGGTTCTCAATAAGGCGGTTGCGTAGAAAGATCGCGTCGCTCAGCGATTTCATCGTGAGCGCGCGGTCTGCCAAGCCTGGGATGTCGAAGAAGTTGGTTGTTGAGCCGAGTGCCAGCACCAGATGGTCGTACGGCAGCGCGTGGCAATGTTGCTCATGCCCATGCGACAGGCCGACTCGTTTCTGCACGAGATCGACGGTTTCGATATCGCCATGAAAAAAGGTCACTCGACGCAAGAGTTTGCGGATCGGGCTGACAATATTCGTGATATCGAGGTCGCTTGCCGCGACTTCGTGCAGCATCGGGGTGAAGAGGAAAAAGTTGTCGCGGTTGACGAGGGTGACGTCCAAGTCGACCCCTCGCGTCAGCGCGCGTTCGAACTCCAGTGCGGCATACATCCCACCGAATCCACCACCGAGGATCAATACACGTGGCCTACTGTTTGGCATATATCCTTACTGAAAACCTAAATTGTTCGGGGAGGCCGCGTCCATGATGGGCTTCTTGCCGTTACGCCTCATGGCCTTTCTTTGCGCAATTCCGACAAGGCCTCAAGGATTTCCGCTGGACGCGGCGGGCAGCCGGGTATCCGGACATCAACAGGGATGTGCCGGTCTACTGGTCCTGTCACGGCATAACTATCTTTGAACATGCCACAGTTGATTGCGCAGTCACCCAGCGCGATGACAATTTTCGGATCAGGCGTTTGCTTGTGCACATCTTTCAACGCTCGCTCCATGTTGACGGTAACCGGTCCCGTTACCACCAAGGCATCAGCGTGACGTGGCGATGCAGCAATGTGTATGCCGAATCGGTCAGCATCGTACACAGGGTTCAAGAGCGCGTTCATTTCCATTTCACACGCGTTGCAGGATCCGGTATCCACTTCACGGATCGCGAGCGATCGTTTGAAGGGTGTAGCTTTGTCTTGAGCTTCGAGCGTAACCGGCAGTTCAGGTTTTTCCGCTTTCTGATAACGACCCGTCACGACTCCGATCCTCAGGCTCTTTTTGATGATGCGGAACATGTTCGGCCTCCCTATAGATCGTTCCCAGCGTATGAGAGGTTGAAGCTCTTGTTGATGAGCGGAAAGTCCGGGATAATATTGCCCAGCACCGCCCATTGAATCGCAGGCCAATTCACAAAGGACGGGTCTCGGACCTTGCATCGCTGAATCCGTCCGTCTTCTCCTGCCATCACCATATACAAAATCTCGCCGCGCCACCCTTCAACCGCTGCCAGTGTCCATGTGCCAGGCTTTGGCAAGGAATGGGGTTGACTGGCGATTGGACCGTTCGGAATGTTATCGCGCACTTCGCGAATGAGCCGAATGGATTCATGGATTTCATCGCCACGGACACGTAATCTTGCTCGCACGTCACCGTAGCGATAGAGGGCCACGTTCACGGGTAGTTCATCATACGCAGCAAAGGGGCGATCCCGCCTCAGATCACAATCCCTGCCCGATGCTCGACCTACGATACCGATCACCGCATGATCCCACGCCGTTCGTTCGTTGAGGACTCCCGTCGTCTCCAGTCGGTCGGTGAGGGAGGCATTAGCAAAAATGATGGCTCCCACTTCAGAGAAGTCCGACTGGATGTGGCTCAGCTCTTCGACAATCTCGACCAGTTGTCTGCTCTCGATGTCCCGAGTCACTCCTCCGACTTCAATGACCCCCCGAAGGAACCGCGACCCTGTCAGCCTGTCATTGAGCTGCATAATCCGCTCCTTCAAACGGCTGCAGTGGGCGTGCGCGAGCGCGTAGGCCGTGTCATTGCACATGGCACCAATGTCGCCAAGGTGATTGTACAGTCGTTCGAGTTCTAAAAAGAGGGAACGGAGGTACTTGGCTCGCCGAGGCACTTCAAGGTGCAGGAGCGCTTCTACCGCCTGGCAATAGGCGAGTGCGTGTCCTACTGTCGTGTCCCCAGACACACGTTCTGCCAGCAGCACCGCGTCGGTCAGCGTGAGTTGCTCAAATAGTTTTTCAACGCCGCGATGTTTCCAAAAGTGCCGCAGTTCCAGTTGCATGATCGGCTCACCAGCCACGGAA
>CAZXNN010000453.1:0-3079 GCA_964641915.1 uncultured Nitrospira sp.
GTATGCTCGAACGACCGACAGAATTGCTGTACGGCGCGGCCACAGTCCTGAGCGGCATCCCGCTCTACTACGTCTGGCGCAGACCTCAGAATCTTCAGGGGTAATCACCCTGGTTCGCGCGTCACAATATTCTCCAACAAGGCGGCAGTGAACGACATGCTGAGTCGTACTCTTGGCGTACGGCGAAGTATTGAGCGAGGCGACAACGATGTTGGCGGATATTTTCACGAGATGAGTAACAGCACGGGCGACCTTGCACTTTGATGGGAGGTCGCCCGCGTGTGGCGCTTAGGACGCCGGGAACAGTATTCCGATGTCGCGGCCTGTACAGACCCATACGATGAGAAATGCGATTATGTTTCTAATCGGGGGAGACTTCGTCAATCCCAGGTACTGATGTTCCTCGCTCTAGCACAGACTCTCCACCATGATCAGGCTGACACCAGAGGGTCATTCGTGCCTTCACGGCACGGCCTGGAGAGAATCGACTAGAACGACCGACGAGAAACCCGCCTCCGCATCGACGGGCCTGACGGACCAGGTGGCGTTGCGTCGCTCATATCCACCCTCCTCTCTGATGAAGTCAGCGAGAAACCTGGATAGCAGCCGCGCGGTCTGCCCGATCTCCCGCACTTCCGAAAATCATAGGCCGCAATTCCGATCTACGCCCATTAGAAAACCATGTCAATGGAGAAAGCCTGAATTTTTCCCCAAGGCAATAGAGCATAACCTATGCCCAAAGACGGTTCGCATTATGTCGGCTCTGTCAGGGACTCTTCTGTGGCCGCAAATGAAATGGGGGAACAGCTATCAGGCTGTTCCCCCATTTCTCGTCGTAACCGTCAGACTCTTTAGTAGCCTGCCCCTTGAGCTTTCCGCTTTGCCTTCTCGATTTCTTCCGTCATTTTCCCTTCGGCCTGACCCTTGTGCTGGGCCGCTGTCTCCTCCATCTTCCGCTCAGCCTCGGTCTTTACGTTACTGGCCCCCTGCCGGGCGCTGGACGAGGATTCGGTGGCAGAGCGTTTCGCATTCGCCATCTCCTGGTCAAGCTTCTGCTGCATATCACCAGCCGAGGGCACCTGGGCAGACGCCACGAACGCGGACCCGATAACCAAAGTACAAAGAGGGAAAGAAACAAGAATGGCCTGTCGCATCTGAAGACTCCTTTTCAAGAAATTGTAAGTAGAGCGAGCTAGCGGCTGGAATCAGCGTACCGAACAATTTACGTACATTCAAGACTCTACCTTGCGAATAACTCTATCTCACCAATATCTACTTCAAGCTACTTCATTTCCTTGTCGCACTACACGATTTTGAGCGTCGAAAAATCGACGCCTTCGGGGCCCGGTGGCGTCGTGAGCTTCAAGCCTTCAAGCGCCTCAACGACCAGCTCTGCCACCACCAGATTACGGTACCACTTTCGGTTCGCCGGCACGATGTACCATGGCGCATGCTTGGTGCTGGTCGCCGAAATCACGTCTTCGAAGGCCCGCATGTATCCGTCCCACAACTTCCGCTCCTCCAAGTCGCCGGAATTCCACTTCCAGCGCTTTTCCGGATCGGCGATACGGGCTTCAAGTCGTTCCTTCTGTTCGGCTTTTGAAATATGGAGAAAGAATTTCAGGATCACCGTGCCGTTTTCATGCAGCAGTTCTTCAAACTCCTTGATCTGATTGAAGCGCCGCTTCACGACGGCATCAGACACCCATCCATGCACCCGCGTGATGAGCACATCTTCGTAATGGGATCGGTTGAAGATACCGATATGTCCCTTAGGCGGCACTTCCCTGTGCACCCGCCAGAGAAAGTCGTGCGCCAGTTCGTCTTTCGACGGCGCTTTGAATGCCACGACCTTGCACCCCTGGGGATTTACGCCAGACATCACACTCCGAATCGTCCCGTCTTTGCCGCTCGTGTCCATGCCTTGCAGCACGATGAGCACCGATCGTGCGGCATTGGCATAGAGACGCTCCTGCAGTCCCGCAAGTCTGGCGATAAGTTTTGCCGTATCCGCTTTGGCCTTGTCCTTACCCTGATCCGTCTTCTTGTACTCCCCGGTCTCATCCGGATCGTATGCCTTCAGCTTACACTTCCCAGCAGATGTCACTTCATACTGTTTCACTCTGGGCCCTTTCCACAACATGACCAGAAGGATAGCTAAAGCTTCGCCCTTCGCTACGCGCCACTACCATACACCGACAGCTTAAAAGATGGAACGGGGGCTAGAACAGGGGTCGAAAGACCTTTACTCTGAGGGGCGGCCTCTTCCTTTTTTGGAAAGCGTCGCCATCAGTTCGCTGAAGTTTACGGGCGGTTGGGAGGGTTGATGTGAAGAGGGCAGAAACGTCAGGCTCCCGAAGAGAAAGGCGAAGAAGCCGCAGGCCGCGACACCGATCATGATCAGCAACATACCGGGACCATCACTGGTCCAATGAGCTTTCTGCCCAACCCAGAATAACAGGATCATCCCAGCCAATGACAGCAACGTCAGGCCACCGGTGATGATCTTTCCAATAATTCTAACGGCACCGTTCTGGGACATCGTGCCCCAGGTCAGCAGACCGATCACTGCACCAACAATCAGGGTATGCATGGTTCGCCTGTTTGAGACTATACCTATGCCGTGATCGTACGCACAATCAGGATCAACGAGAAGGGAAAACACAATTTCCGTCCTGAAGGGCCGCGAGTTAGCCAGCGCGGACACACTCGTCAGAACAAGCCCGAATTATCTATGACCCAACAGTTGACCTCTTGCCCTCGACGACCTATCTCTTAATTGTGACGCGTGTGAGGTGTATCCTTCATTACAGAAAGGGCTCATGATGATCAAAGAAGTCACCGGTGACATCCTCCTCTCAAAGGCTGGTGCGATCGCACATGGCATTGCTCCCAACGACGACTTTAAGCAAGGGCTCGCGTTGGCTCTTCGGGAACAATGGCCCGCCATGTACAAAGATTTTCGCCACTATTGCCAGACCTACAATCCCAAGCCTGGAAGCCTGTGGAGTTGGAAAGGGCCCGGCTCGCCCGTCATCATCAACCTCTTTACGCAAGAACCGCCCCCCAGCGACCAGGA
>CAZXNN010000454.1:0-3077 GCA_964641915.1 uncultured Nitrospira sp.
CGGGGCGATCAGAAAGCCATCGGGAAACTGTTTGAGCTGTATCAAGTGCGGGTGATGAATCCGGATCAGCTGACGAAGATCAATAAAGTGTATGCCGCCATGCCGATACCGGTGAAATCAGGATCGTCGAGATCCAGCCGGCAGTCAGCGAAGTCGGGCAAGCAGCCTCCCACGAAGCCCGGTGCACCGGCGAAGCCGGTGAAAGGAGCCAAGCCGGAAAAGCCCGCGAAGGCAGCCAAACCCACCAAGCCGGTGAAAGCAGCAAAGGCCGCAAGTTCTGTCGCCAAGAAAGTCGCGAAGCAACCGGTGAAACGGAAAGCCAAGTAAGGCAGCTCCGTCCCGCACGGGTACGTGACCTACTGCACCGCCACTCGAAGCCCTCCGCTTGCGAGCCCTGACGCAATCTGTTCAGCTTGCTGTGTCTCCCCCTCAAAGACCATCGCTTCTCCTTCATGATCGATTTGATACGCGAGTTCAAAGGCGTGTGATGAGGTCATGGCCGGCACATACTTGCACAGGAGGCTTATCACCTGCTGGTAGGTATGGCAGTCGCAATTGTAGACAATCACCCGGGATTCGAGGCCGTCGCCGGTGCCTGTCCCGATCTCTTCGGTGACGTCAGGGGTGGTCGATGGAAAGGATGGTTTCGCCATGGCCGAAAAGTGTAGCAGAGTCGTGGAAGGAGGTTAATACCCGGTCCTGATTATCAGATGGTTCGGAAGCCGCTCGTGTTCTCGCTCAAGCGCCCGGCTGAACAGCTGAAAATGTGCAGGCGAATCGGTCGCCGTTGTCACCTGGAGGGTATGGGCGAGGTGCTTTGTATAGCACTGGGCCGCGGCGGTCTTGACCAATGCCAGACCATATTCGAAACGAAAGGCGTCATCTCCACTCAGCCGTTCGCAGCTTAGCTCTTGTACGGCCTTGACGGTGAACGCTTGATGGAAAAAGTTCTCATCCATGAGCCGGAGCAGCGCGGCAGGGCCTGGCAAGAGATCTCGGCCGATCGTGACGGCATGGGTGGGATCGAAAAGACCCCGCTGAAAGCGCCGGTTCTCCCGAAGCGCTTCATGGAAAATAGTCCGCCATCGAATATCGGCCAAGTCGCGGTCGATGGAGATCCGGCTGGCCTCGCTCAGCGGGCCGCTGACCTTGTGACCCTGAACGAGCCTTCCGGTGGTCACCAATTCTGGAAATATTCCTCCCATGCGATCGGCATAGGCGGTGGTCCCTGAGAAGGGACTGAGCTGGATCGCCATGTAATCACGAAAATGGACCCGATGAAACCGCGCGAGGAGGCGGTGCAGCGTCTCCGCATGGCAGAGGTGGAATGGGTAGAACAAGGCATCGGTTAATGAGGTGAGGTTCATCGACATTCACCGAGACTCATGTTAGGTTTCGCCCATGAAAAAAATCTTTACGTCCTGGCTCGATGTATTGCTTGTGTTCATTCCGACGGCGATTGCCCTTGCGGTCGTCAAGGCTGATCCGCTCTATGTCTTTGCCGCGTCCGCTTTCGCGATTGTTCCGCTCGCCGGGATGTTGGGCCGCGCGACCGAGCATCTCACGTCGCATGTCGGTGCCGGGATCGGCAGTCTGTTAAATGCCTCACTGGGGAACGCTGCGGAGCTGATCATAGCGCTCGCCGCACTTCGTGAGGGGCTCCATGATGTCGTCAAAGCGTCACTCACCGGTTCCATTCTCGGTAACGTCCTGCTGGTTCTCGGGGCATCTATGGTGGCCGGAGGATTGAAGTTTGAACGGCAGAAGTTCAACCAAACGGCGGCAGGGATGGGATCCAGCCTGCTCCTGTTGGCGGCGGTCGGTTTGATCATACCCGCGCTGTTTCATTTCACCGCCGCGGATCGGGGCGTGACCATCGAACGGGAGTTGAGCCTGGAGATTGCCATCGTGCTCTTCGTGATGTATGGGCTCAGCCTCATGTTCTCCCTGAAGACCCATCGCCATCTGTATGCAGGGGAATCACATGACGCGGAAGATCTGGGAGAGCAACCCTGGAGCTTTCGCATGTCCGTGTCTGTGCTGGCCGTGGTGACCACCTTGATCGCCGCGATGAGTGAACTGTTAGTCGGGGCGATCGAGCCGACTGCGCACAAACTGGGTCTGACGCAGGTCTTCGTCGGGGTGATCCTGGTGGCGCTGGTCGGTAATGCGGCGGAGCATTCGACGGCGGTGCTCATGGCGATGAAGAATAAAATGGATTTGGCCTATGGGATTGCCGTGGGGTCGAGCCTTCAAATTGCTCTTCTAGTGGCCCCGGTGCTGGTTTTTGCGAGCTATCTCTTCGGAACCCCTCTGGACTTAATCTTTACACCGTTCGAAGTGGCGGCGGTGACGATTTCGGTGTTTGTCGTGGGTTTCGTCGCGATCGACGGGGAGTCGAACTGGATGGAAGGCGCCATGCTGGTCGGGGTCTACGCGATGCTGGCAATTGCCTTCTATTTTCTTCCGGCTTAATCGGCGTCGGTCACACCTTATCCATATCGATCACTTCAGTGGCATCCCACAAATTCTTCCACTCGGCATCGGCCAGATCCTTCTCTCGATCAGCGTGGGTTTCGGTTCCAAACGCGAGCGGTGCAGCCTCTGTGGGTTCGATGACCGGCTGTGAGGCTGCGGTCGGTTCCGCTTGGCCTGACCTGCGCTTCTTTGTTGGATCCATGTTGACGGGCATTGGTCACCTCGCGTGTAGACCTATAGTGTCTCTTTCCGTCTAGTTCCTTGTCAATGGCTGGGTGGGGGGGATTAGGTCAGAACAGGTCTGATGCCACGCTGTCGGCAAAGCGGCGGCCCAACGGGGTCAGCCTCGTCCGGGAACCGTCCTCAATAATAAGGCCCTTTGCCAGGAGTTTGGCGAGGATTTTCCGGTGGCCTGGTTCATCAGCAAGCAGGGAGTTGGGGACACCGTTCAAGAGACGCAAGCCGAAGATCAGGGCATCGCGTCGTTGGTCCTCGACGCTGAGCAGCTGGTGATCTGTCACTGGAAGTTGATTCCTCTCCAGCTGGCTTGTGTAGGTGTCGAGATGTGCAATGTTGCCGAATCGGCATCCGGCCACGTA
>CAZXNN010000455.1:0-3076 GCA_964641915.1 uncultured Nitrospira sp.
CAGACGCCCCCGCTCAGCCCCTTCATAGCCCTGGATCGTGACACGCAGTTCTTTGAGCAGCGGCTCCAGCCAGGCCTCGACTTGTTGAACATTCAGGCTGCGCTTGCGCCGTTCGGCATCGGCAAAACTGCAGGCATGCCGCACCGCCAGCGCATGAGTCAGGTGATTGCCGCCCCACAACACCGTCCGCAAGACCACCGGGCGGCCTTCATGCACCAGACAGATGGTCGTCTTGGTCGCGCCCACATCGATAATAGCCAGATCGTGGGGAACGTGGCCGCCCTCCTGTTGAAGGAACTGCGTGACCGAATACAGGGCCATAGCATCGACATTGATCGCCGCCGGCTCAATGTCGGCCTGGGCCAGGAAGCGCAGGTGTTCGGCCACTTTGTCCCGCGGCGCCGCCGTGACCAGCACCTCCGACCCCTTGGTGATCCGCGACATCCCTTCGGCGTTGAGGCCGGGCGGAAGCACGACGCTGCCGATCGCCAGCTCATCCACCGGCATCGGAATCAGGTTTTCGACTTCAAAGGGAACGACCTGCGACAATTTCTCCGCATCTTTAAACGGAAAGGAGAGCGTGCGCACGAACAGATCCTGGCAGGGAATCGCCGTCACCAGACGATCCGTGGCATAGAGCCCGTTGTGCCACAGGAAGTTCCGCAACGAGTGGACCCGCCGTGCCGGCTCGACGTCTTCCGGAAGCGCGAACGGCAGCGGCTGCTGGAAGTATTCGATCGTTTCGCGACCGCTCAGCCGGCGGCGAAACCGCACGGCCTTCAGGCCGGTCTGGCCGATATCCAGGCCTACACATTCGGTGGCAATACTCATGCTGTCTGAATTCCTCTTGCGATCATGGGCTACTCTACAACGCCACCCTGGCCTGTGCCAATGTTCCGATCACTTTGAACGGAAACGGGGTCCCGGGCGGCAAGGGAGGGATACCCAACCCCGGAGCCTTGGCCGCAAACCCCGCGCCGGGAATCACCGTCAAGGACAACGCCACCTGACTCTGCTGGATAGGTTGCTGCATTGTAACCGTTCCCTGCCCGGAAAACGACCCGTCGATCCCGTCGCCTTTCAGTTCGGTGACGTCACAGATTTGCTCCCGGCACGCCAGGCCGAGCGAGACGTTGCTGAAGGCCAGGGCGAGCATCCGGCCATTGCCCACCGGTATGTGATCGAGGGACAGCTCTCTGGCCTCGACCTTCCACAAGCCCTCGCCGAATGAAGCCGGTCCGCCGGCCGCGGAGCGATCGAAACGATGCGTAAACTCACCGGTCATGGTGCCACGCGTCACATAGGGGCGAATCACCTTGGAAAGATCCAGCTTCCGAATCTCGCCGGCCATGGCTACAGGGCCAATCATGGACCAGGAGGAACCGGTCACCGTCACGGTGACCGTGCTCTGTGCGGCGGTGGCTTCGTCGAGCTGCGCGGCCAGTTCCAGAGCGACCCCGCCGGTCAGCAACCGCCAGAGCCCCACTTGGGTCCGCACCAGCCCCAGCTGCAGGGGAGACCAGTCTGGCTTGGTGAGCGTCATCTGCCGCCATTCAATCGCCGCCGGAAATCCGATCGTCCAGTCTGCCGCGCGCACCTCCATACCGGTGGCCCGTTGCAGTTCCCCGATGACTCGCGTCTGCAACGCCCCATAGGGAAACGTGAGGGCGATCGAGAGGAACAATAGTCCGCATCCGAAGGCCATCCACAACAGCGGAGCTTTCCAAGCCGAAAGATCCTTCCCGGGCCAGACCATTAGGAGACTCCCACCGTGACCCATTCACGAATGGTATAGGGTTCGGCATCGGGCTCTTGGAAGGTGATTTCAAGCAACAGCGCCGTCGGCAAGGGTCCGGTTGAACTCCATTCGTCCAGCCACACCTGGCCTTGCCGGCTGTAGTAGCGCACGTTGAACCCCTTCACCTTCGTCGCCAGGTTGACCTGATCGACCGATTCATCGGTCAGCCCGTAGAGATTGCGGCGGACGAACCGGATCAAGCGATCGCCTTCGCGCGTGTAAATCACGCGCAAGATCTCGCTCTCGCGCGCCGCTTGGACACCCAATCCATCTCCCCTCGTGACAAAGGCCAGCGTATCCGCCGACTGACCGTCTTGCGTCCCGTTTAAACCGACCCAGGGGAACGTCGTTTCTTTGACGCCGATCGCCAGTTCTTCGGCCATCAGCCGTAACACGCGCCGGATGGTCTGCTCCCGAGCGGCCGCCGCCCGGCCGGCATCCACGACTTGCGTCGTCGTCATCAGAGACCCGAATACGATCGCGCCCAACGTCGCCAGCAGCGCAATCGCCAACAGCGCTTCAACCAGCGTGAACCCGCCTTCGTGTTTAAGCTGAAGAGACCTACCGATGTTGTGAAATGTCGGGGGAGGATCCCGCAGATTGCTCAAAACGTTCTTCCGTCTCACCCACCCAACCCCGGCGCGCCAAGACGCGCCGCTCCACAGGCAAGGCCGCAGCAAGCGAAAGGACGAGGAGGTACATACCGAGCTTCGCTTGGCCCGCTCGCTTCGATCAAGTGCGAGCGGATAGGCACTTTGCCTCCCGTACATTCGGTACGTTGAGGACTTGAGCGCCGAGAGAACGCCGCTGGAGGACGTTTTCAGCATTCTACTAGAATGCGAGGCCGGCAAAGACATACGTACTCACTTCCATGGTTTCCTCCTGCTGACCGCGGGGCCAGGAGATCTGGATCTTGACTTCACGAATGAGTTCCAGCGGCGTCGGCATGATGCTGCGCTTCCAGCGATACCCGGGCGCACGATTGGTCTCCGTGATCGACGAGAGGACCCCGGGCGCCGGCGATTGAAACTCTCCCGTCGATTCTCCGATAGGAAACGACCCCGAGAGTTCCGTCTCCAACAGTTTTTCTTGCGCCAACAGGGTGGCGGTCGTCAGCTCCATGGAGCGGGACTGCAGCTCCAAATCGAAATTCCTGAGCCCCAGCAGCACGGGGAGGGCGATGGCCAGAATCGCGACGGCCAGCAACACCTCCAGCAAAGTAAATCCGCGTTCGTCTTGAGGTTGGTGGTCGCGCAGGGGGGGTGAGTGCGTTAGGGC
>CAZXNN010000456.1:0-3076 GCA_964641915.1 uncultured Nitrospira sp.
CGCGTCGGCATTGAGTTTCATCGATTTTTCTCATAGCGTTCTCGGCCACCTCACTCCGCTCTCAATGAGGGCGGAGTGTGCCTGCATTCGCCCTTCGGAAAAGATTTCCCATCGCGGTCAGGAAACCTCCATTTTCAGCGTTCGGAAAGAGCCCGATTCAATATATGATTGCCTTTTTTTGGGGTGGTGCGTATATTGCGGCTGGCTGCGGGCACGACGATTCTCCTCAGGGCTTCTCCGAGCAGCATTCCATTGCACATCGTTTCCCAGTGGAGGCGGGCGACACGCGCGATCATCATGAAGTCTCACCCTTCATCTTCGAATGACTGCCAGCGCGCACCATCAGACACCTAAGATTCTTATGATCTATGCCTTCACAAGCGCGATGGTGAACTCTTTGCCAAACGTCCGTCTGCTCTGCCGCTCCCCGAAACGGTATCACCCTAAATTTTATTTTGCGCTTTGGCCGGCGGACGGTTCCGCCGAGTGGCGGGCGCACCGGCTCAATCAATTGTTTGGCGATCCGGCGGCGCAGGAAGCGGCTTCCGATCGGGCCGACGAGCCGGCGCACAGGCGCTCCACGTGGGAGGCGCTTTCGCCGATGGGGGCGAATGATGATGGCGCCAACATTCTCAATGTCGTTCTCGAAACGGAGCTGCCTGTTTCCCTGCCCGTCGGGGGAGGGAATTCTTTCTACCTCTCCGGCGGCTGCTTTTATCGCAGTCTGCGGATTGAGAGATTGGAAGTGGTTGTGGGCGGAACGGCCACATCCGTGGCCGCCCACTCGATTGATCGCCCCGACATCGCCGAAAAATATGACGGCGATCACGAACTGTTCAATCAGGCGCAAAGGAGCGGATTCTGGGCGCTTGTTCGGGTGCAAGCCGTCGAAACGGAGACCGAGGAAGGGGTGGATCTGCGTGTTACATTGCCCGATGGGGCTCAATTCACCTATCGGCTTGGGCGGATAAAATTGGCGCCGTGCCTCCCTTGCGACGAGAAGCTACATTTGTCTGTGCCGCCCCCGTGTGTTGATGGACAGCCGATGGTGACCATTTGCATGGCGACGCACAATCCTCCCCTGGAGTTGTTCAAGCGGCAAATTGAGTCCATCCAAAACCAGGCATATAAAAACTGGATCTGCATCATCAGCGATGATGCCTCCGCGCCGGCCACCCTGAAGCGAATGCGGGAGATCATCGAGCGGGACGCGCGCTTTACGCTTGCCGCATTTTCGGATCGCAAGGGCTTCTATCATAATTTCGAGCGCGCCTTGTCGTTGGCGCCGCCGGATTCGGCCTATATCGCGCTCGCGGACCAGGATGATTACTGGTATCCGGAAAAGCTCGGGAAATTGGTGGACCGCTTCGACTCTCAAACGATGCTGGTGTACAGCGATATGCGGATTGTCGCGGAATCCGGCGCGGTGATCTCCGACTCGTATTGGACAACGAGGCAAAACAATTCGACGGACTTTGGTTCATTGTTGATCGCGAATTCGGTGACGGGGGCGGCGTCTCTGTTTCGAAGCGAGCTGTTGCGTCAATGTCTTCCATTCCCGGTCAAGGTCGGCTATCTGTTTCACGATCACTGGATCGCCGTCATGGCCATGATCATGGGGAAAATCGCATATGTGGACGAGCCGCTGTACGACTATATTCAGCATGGATCGAATATCATCGGGCATGCCGCTCCCGTGAGGCCGCCCTTTTCGAGAATGATCATTGAAGCCTTTCGGGCCATGAGATCGGCGGAAGGCCGGCTTTTGGCTCGGGATATTTATCTGGCGCAGGTGTTGAAAATTCGCGCGATATCGACCGTGGCTTTGATGCGAACCGGCGACCGGCTGGAGAGAGGAAAAAGAAGAACCCTCTCACGGTTGGCATCCCTGGATCGATCCATTTTTACGCTGGTGTGGCTCTTGTTGCGGGGGCTGAAGGACCGGGGGGCGAAGAGCGTCACGATCGGCGCCGAATACCATTTATCATTGGGGTTGATGTGGAAGCATTATGTTTCGTGGATGCCTAAATTGGCGCATTTTCCTCTCTTGACGCAGATCCTCTGGCGCAGTTCGTCGAAAACTTGATCCGGGGAATCAATTGACTGTACATTCACCGATTTTCGGTTCAGACAATGAGTAATACCATCAGTAACGAGACGAGATTTCGAACGCCAGACGGCGCGGCGAAGCTTCCTTTCGATGAGGATCTTCGCCACGGGATCGACCTTCTCCACTACACGCCGACGAACAAGACCGTCTTTTTGACGGGATGGGCATTCAATAGCCGGTTGCCGATCGTCAAGGTCCATCTTGTTGTTCAGACAAGCGGGCAGCTTCGGCGCGTCTCATGCAAGTATGGCTTTCAACGGCCGGATGTGGAGGAGTATTTCCGCGAGGGGGGTGCCAAGCCCACGGGGTTTTCGGCCCGAATTGGGGTGGAAGCGGCAGCGATCTCCATCCTGTTTCTGGAGGTCGATTATGTGGATGGGACCTCGGCCCGGGCCAGGGTCGAGAAGATGCCGGCCCTGTCGGCGACCTCCCCGAAGGGAATCGAGCGTCTGTTGGAGGCGGTTCCGTTGTTTGATGGCGGGGAGGCGGGAGAAGAGGCGTTCCAGGGCCAGGCCCGCGCGGTTGGCCTCAATGCGGAGGAGATTCAATTTCTTCAGGAATTGTGTTCGGGGGGTGGCGCTTACGTCGTGATGTTCGATCACAACGTGGGAGGAGGCGCGAATTTCTATTCGTCGCAGCGGGTCCAGGGAATCGTCGCGCGGGGGATGGGCGTTTTGCGGATTTACTACGATCTGTCGGAATCGGCCTTTCGGGTTGAAAAGATCGATGGCGCCGGCCGGTTGGGGATTCTGATGAGCCGGCTGGACCCCTTGCTTCGAATGGCCGACTGGATCACGGTTGAGTCCCTGTTCATCAATAATCTGTACACGCATGAGGATCCGCTGCATGCGATCGAGACGATTCTCGGCATGAAGAAGCGGGCGGGCGCCCGGCTGACGGTTGCGTTGCATGATTATTATGGCATCTGCCCGGAGTTCAATCTGCTCGATGTCCACCGGAAGTATT
>CAZXNN010000457.1:0-3074 GCA_964641915.1 uncultured Nitrospira sp.
CTCTGGCTCTCGCCGATGATCTCTTCAAAATTATGCTCGAGCTTGATCTCTTCACGAAGGTAGAGATTCTCGGCTTGCAGACGATCCTTGAGCTGTTGAACTTCCGTAAACAACTGCGCATTCTTGATCGCGATCGCGGCCTCGCTCGCAAAGACGGCCAATCGCTCGAACTCCTCTTCACTGAGCGGCCGGCGTCCGAACATCGCGATGACGCCGAGCACTTCCCAGCGGAACTTCAGCGGATGCCCAGCAAAGGAGCGGAGACCATTGTCGGTCATCCATTGTTTATTCGGAAGGCGATCGTCCTCGAGTACATCGTTCGTAAAAATGGCGCCGAATCCTTGCGCGATCTTCCCGATCTTCAATGCGCCCAGCGGAATGCGGCGATATTCCCCCTTGAGATTGGTGTAGAGCCCGGCGCTCGCCTCAAGATGCAGGCACCGGTTCCGGTTCGTACAGTCGGCCGCTTTGTAACAGTCGTCACAGAGATCGCCGGGACCCAGGAGCCAGATACGGGCGAAGGCCGCATCCAGCTCCTCCACCAGCCCCTGCGTGATGGTGTCCAGCACGACCTGAAGATCGAGGCTCGAGGCCATTTGAAGGGTTATGCGTTCGAGAATTGCGCGGGGATCCGTAGATCGGTCAGGGGCGGGACCCGTTGGCATATCGTACTCCGTGCTGGTTCACCCAACATGGAGCACGATAGGTGGCAAGTAATGCAATGTCAACGACCGCTCAACTATATTGATCCCAGGTATCACACTGCTTGATCGCCCAGAAGACGGCCTCCTTCAATTTTTTCAGCACCTGATTGTCCGGATCCCGCAGCCGCTGCAGCTTCTTATCCAAATCGTAGAGCGGTTGAATCGAGCGCTTGTCGGGAATTTTACCCAGCGCCCAGGCCACTTCAGTCAGCACCGTCCAGTCGGTTTTCGGATCTTGCAGCTTGGCCAGCAAGGGGAGAACAACTGACGCGTCGCCATGCACGCCGCCCAATTGCCCCAGCCCCTTTGCGGCGGAGGCTTGCATGTCCACCATGGTGGAGGTATTCATAACGTCCACGAGCAGCGGAATCCCTTCCTTTCCGAGGTTGCCCATCGCCACCAGGGCCTGCTTGGCCAGATCGCGGTCCTGGAGCACCTGCTTCAGCTTCGGCAGGGCTTCATCCGCCTGCATCTCTCCCAACAGCGAAATGATTTTTACCTTCCTAGGCAGACTCGTCTCTGAAGAATCCATCAGTTTCAGCAAGCGATCGGCATGGCCCCACTCGGCTGCGAGAATCAACGGGAACTCATATTTCTCGAGTTGATCTGTCAGCCGCGCAATGGCAAAACTTCCTGGGTCTCCGGCCTGAGCAGCTTGAGCGGCGGCAGAGGCATCTTCAAAATCCGTGCGGACTTCTTTCTGCCATTTAATCTTCATGCCACCTAATGCATACGTCAGCTGGCAGGCCGGACCTTTCCAAAGGCGAGAGGGAGCGTCAGGCAGATCATTGTCTCCCCCCGCTGAGGCTGTGCCCTCCCACGTCTTGCGCTGTTCGCATTTCACCCGAAACACCGCGTCATGGGGCTTCGACACATCCTGCACAATGGTATATCCGACCTCGCCCAGACGGCGCGACACGACCGAACCCAATGGGCCGGCATCAACCGCTCCCTTGTCGGTCAGGGCCAGAGTCTCGACCAGTACCACTTGAATCTTATCGAGCTGCGCTTTCTGTTCCGCCGTGAAATATTCACGATACGCCCCAGCGGGGGCGCTCCACAGCACCATGCCCCAACTGACAATGATGTAGATGAAGACAGGGAATCGATACATCGCACCACCTCCTTACCTATGTGGGGAGATCGGGATACACCAACTCTTGCAGCCTCCAGCCATGCCACCCCTTTCACTGGATACCCTGCAAGCCAGTATACTCTCACCCTCAAGTGCGAGCCAGGACCACCCGCTTCCATCCCAGCCTACCCCGTCAGGCAGGCAAATCCATACAGTCCCCTGCTCATCGTCCTCACTGCTCTCGATTGTTCGCTGTCTGGACAGCCAGAACTGCGTGAACCCCACGGGAGTATGGGTTGACACTGGGTCGCCTTCGACGGTACAAAAGGCTTACACAATCGCGTGTTTTGCTGTCTCAGCATCCACGGCGACAGCCCCGCGATGCTCCCCACCGTGCGAGCGTGGCGAAACTGGCAGACGCGCGAGACTTAGGATCTCGTGGGTAACCGTGGGGGTTCAAGTCCCTCCGCTCGCACCAAATTTGACAGCAACTCCGTTTGGGCAGGCCCCTCATGGAACGTGGAAGGACATGGACGCATGACGATGAAGATGGAAATGACCGAACTGGGCCCCATGAAGCGGGCATTGAAAATCGAAGTCCCTGCTCATGAAGTCACCCAGCGTTTCTCGCGCGCCTATACGGAACTGAATCGCCAAGTACGCATCCCCGGGTTCCGCCCTGGGAAAGCTCCACTGGGTCTCCTTGAAAAACGTTACGCTAAAGAAGTCGAGGAAGATGTCATTCGTAGCATCGTGCCGGATTTCTACGACCGCGCCGTCCGCGAGGCCGGCATTAGCCCGGTTCTGGTCGAGATCCCGCCGCTGGAACGGGTTAAAATCAAGAAAGACGAACCCTTCACCTTCACGGCCACAGTCGAAATCAAGCCGACCATTGAACTCCGTGACTATAAAGCCCCCAATCCGATTTCGCTGAAGCCGGACAAACGGACCGTCACCGACGAGCAGCTCGATCGGGCCCTTGATGTCCTGCGTGAACAGCAGGCAAGGCTTGAAGCCGCCGCGCCCGGCACCACATTAAGCGATGGCGATTTTGCCGTCGTTGACCTCGAAGGTTTTCTCGATGGCGCGCCGCTAGAGGGAACCAAGAAAGAAGGCCAGCTTCACAAAGTCGGTTCCAAAGCCGCACTCCTCGGCATTGAAATCGACGGTTATTTAGTCGGCAAGAAAGACGGAGACCTCGTCGACATTCCACAGAATTTCCCCAGCAGTCACCCCGATACCCGGGTCGCCGGCAAAACCGTGAAGTTCAGCCTGGCCATCAAAGGCGTGAAACA
>CAZXNN010000458.1:0-3070 GCA_964641915.1 uncultured Nitrospira sp.
GGGAATCCCAGGTCGACCTCGCCCCGCTTCTAGTCGTGGGCGTGGCGAGCATCCTCGTCGCAGGGGTCTGGGGCGGCGTCGAGTTCTTCAAGTACCTCCGCAGGGACAAGCAGGCGCCGCAGGCGCCGCCCGCGACGCCGCCCGACGGCGGAGAGATCCCGAGCTCCTGATGTCGTCGCGACTTTCGAATCCAGCAAAGACGCTCGCCGATCTGCCCGCGGGCGCGCAGATCAGGTTGCATCAGTACGACTGGGTCAACGACGACGGCACGCCCATGTACGGGTACGCCGGCTGGGTCAATGCCGACGGCACGCCCTGGATGGGGCGCCGGGGCACGCTCGAGGTCGAGATCCGCGACGCCGCCGGCGTCGAGCTGGCGGACCTGTACGCCGAGCGGTACCCGTCGGGCTACCACCCGGGAGAGTCGCGCGCGAAGCACGGCTGGGGGCCGCTCGCGTACGACATCCTCATGGAGCGCGCGACCGAGCTCGGCTCGAGCCTCGGCGCGGGCGACGCGAGCCCCGAGGCGCGTGCTCTCTGGGAAAAGTACATGCACCGACCCGACGTCACGGCGACCTACGAGCCGCTCGTCGCGGTGAACCTCGACGAACTGCGCCCGTTCAAGGCCGGTAACTACATGTTCCGCAAGCAGCCGAAGCTGCTCCACGAGCTCGCAGGCATGCGCAACGTCGTGTACGAAGGCGACTGGCCGCGCCCGCGGCCGAGGTCGGCGGGCCGCGTCGGGAACCCTGCTGAGCGCACGGCGCTCGACCACGCGCGAGCGCTCGAGAAGGCCCTGGCTGAGACGCCGGGCGCTCCGAGGGGTCGGGCTTGGGCGAAGCCAGGCGTCGGCGCGCGCGTGTACTTTCCCACGAAGCAGTACCTGCTCATCGGGCGCGACGGCACCGTGCGCACGACCGACCGCGGACGCGCGACCTTTCTCGAGTCGAGCCTGTACCCGTCGCAGCGCGCCGCGTACCGAGTGGCGCTGAAGCGCTACCTCGACGAGCATCGCGCCTACCTCGAAGCAGCCTGGGACGAGCGCCAGGGCAACCCCACCAAGAGCACCACCATGAAAAATCAGCCCGCGAAGACCTTGTCGATGGCCGAAGAGGCCAAACTGCACGCCGCGCACCAAAAGTCGAAAGAGCAGCCGCTCGCGTGGGCAGCCTGGCAGCTCAAGTCGACGCCTCGGCACCTCACGAGCGTTCGCGACGATGCGGTCCGCGCCCTGCGCAGCGGCGGCTACGTGATCGACGGCAAGCGCTACCGCGTCGGCGGCGGCGAGGGCGGCGACGGCCTGCGGGGCACGTGGGTCACGCCGCTCGTGCTGACGAAGAAGGGCGAGCAGCTCGCGAGCACCTGGAGCGCGGCGAAGAGCAAGGCGCTCGAGCAGAAATGGGCGAAGCAGGACGCGGCCTTCAAGGCGCGCTTGGGCGGCCCTGCTGCGGCGCCTCGCGCCGGCGAGGATCTCGACAGCAAGATGTTCACGACCCTCATGGGCGCGAAGCACGTCGCGGTGTCGTACCACGGCACCATCGAGGGCGTCTCGGCGCTGCTCTGGACGCTCGCGCAGGGGCGTGGCGACGCCGTCCTGGTCGTCGACACGCCCTCCAAGGTGCTGCGGTCCTACGGCAAGGCGCTGGCCAAGACCTACGGCGTGCAGGTCCTCTCGGAGGCAGAGCTCCTCAAGCGGTGGACCAACAAGCGCGGCGAGCCGCTTGGCGGGGTCGTCCTGGTGCAGGGCACGGACCGAAAGTTCCTCGAGCGCCGTGACGATCCGGGCCCGTACCGGGGCGCCATCGGCATCGGCCTGCGCGTGCTCGGCAGCACGCCGGATCCGGGTGGCTACGAGCTGCTCGACGTCGCCGGCGTGCGTCCCCCGCCCCAGCACCTCTTCGCGCCCACGGCCAAGGTCCGTGACTGGGCGGTGCAGCGCGGCCTGACGGACGCGATGCTGCTCGACGCCGCGAGGAAGCAGAAGGCCGACACCTTCGAGAAGGCCCTCGCGGTCGCGATGATCCAGGCCGGCGACTTCCCCGAGTCCCTGGTGATCTTCAACAAGGACCAGAAGCGCGAGAGGCTGCCGGAGAGGCAGGCGAACCCCAAGGGCAAGATCAGTCAGTCGCGCCGCACCCAGCGGGCTCTCGAGAAAGAGCTGTTCGGGCCTGAGCCGAAGGCGCCCAGGTACCCGAAAGAGCGCGTCATCAAGCCCAGCAAGCCGCTCCCGCCGTCTACGCCTGGGGACTGCCGCTTCTGCGGCAACGTGTGCGCGCCCCGCGAGCCGTGGACGTGCTCGAACTGCGGGGTGACTTACGACCCCGCCGATGCTGACGCCGAAGGGTGGGTGCACGCGAGGAAGCAGAACCCGGCCCGCCCCAACAAGAAAGCCCTCGACGCAGCCGTGCTGTCCGCGCAGCTCTACGCGGCCTCCGACGGGATTGGCATCAAGGCCCAGCAGCGGCTGTATGACCGGATGATGAGCCGCATCGACAAGATCGCCACCTCGACCGGGATGGACGCGTCGAGCGTCTCGGAGCAGATCTTCGCCGAGGCTCGTCGCCGCGGTCGCGTCACGCCGAAGCCTGGGAAGGACTACTGAACCCGCGCGCCGCCTTGACGAAAGGCGACGCGCGCAGTATCACACTTTCGTAGAGGCTGGCTGGCGCCTTAAAGCTCAGCACAATCCCCTGCTCTACCTCGAGCACCACGCGCCCGGTCGGCGCGCTCCACCAGTCAGCCGTTCCAGTCGTCGAGTTCGTTCGCGGGAAGCACGTAAGGGTTCGCCGCGCGCGACCCGTCGGTGGCGTAGAACGCCCCTTGGTCGGACAGCATCACGTAGTCGGCCTTGCCGAGGGCCTTGCCAGAGGCGGCGTCGACGAAGGTGCTCATTTGGTACGGGTTGTACCGGAAAGGGCGCCAGCGCAGCTTGGGGGCGGCCTTGGCGACCCCCACGTAGTCTCCGACGACCCAGGCGTGGACGCTCTTGCGTTTCTCCGCGATGACCCGCTGCCGTCCTGCCTCAGAGACGTGCAGCGTGACGTCGCGGAGCACCACGAGGTGGCACTCG
>CAZXNN010000459.1:0-3065 GCA_964641915.1 uncultured Nitrospira sp.
GACCGGAATACGGGAATACTTCGAGTTATAGAGCAACTCCTGAGCTTCCTTGAGCCGCAAATTTCCATCCAGCGAGAAAACGTAGATGCGCGGAGTCATGGCATCTTCCGCTGTAATATCTTTCAACTGAAAGACATTCTTGATCATCTTTACTTCTTCGGACTCCAACTCGCCGGCCTTCCCTCCCTCATCCAGCATAATCTTGAGTTCTTCCTCAGTCACTAAGGGGAGAGTGAGGCCCTTGCCGCCGGTCAGCTTTTGAATGAGCGGCACCATGAGAAACAGGAGCGGCTTAAGGAAAATCTGGACGCCGTAGACGGGATAGGCCATATTCAGGGTAACCGGCACGGCAAATTTGGCAGCCAACGTCTTTGGAATAACGTCGACAGATACCAACAACACAAAGGTCAGGACACCCACCATAACAGCAATGGCTTCCTCAAAGACGGTCTTCCCGCCATAGGCATTTAATGTGATAAAGGTGGCGTACATCGGAATGGCGGTTCCGACCAGCCGGTCTCCGACAAGAATGGTCGAAAGAAGCCTTTGCGGGTCACTTCTGAGCGTCAACGCCATGGATGCCCGTTTGTTACCGTTCTTGGCAAGGGCGCGAAGACGGGTCTCATTGACCGAAAAGAATCCGATCTCAGCCGTAGAAATGACGGCAGATAACCCTATCAATGCTAGTAGGATCAGAATATCCATGAGAGCTCTTGATTAGGGACGACTAGCCACGAAGGCTAGCCTGAAAGGGCGAACAGCATGGATTCTGCAGCAGAGAGAGAGCAGCGCTTCCCCTGACTGACCAGATTCAACGGACCATGTGGGAGTTATGATGATCATCGGATGATAGATCTATCACACCAGCCGGGAAGGGGCAAGAGATTCAAAGAAACTAACAGGAATATCAATCAGTTCGAATATGCCTGATCGAAGATAGACTCGCCGACTATTGAAAGGGATCTACGCTTCTCTACGTATGATCTACCCGTCGTCCCGCACCACAAAGGATTGAAGATGATACTGAGCGTCCAGCCTTGATGAGGCGGTTTGGGCATCAGCTTCGGTCAAAAACTGCCCCACTTGCACCCGATATCTTCTGCCCTCAGATAATTCCACCTGCACGACGCGACCACCCGGGTACTGGGCCCCGACCTGCTCGAACAACCCTCGGGCGTTCAGAGGATCTGCGAAAGCCCCTACCTGAACCCGCAAAACCCCCATCCCTTCAGGCCTGGCCTGATATCCAACCACCTGAAGCTCAATCTGATCGGTTCCATTTCCGGTCATTCCTATCGCTTCAGCCCCGGCCAGTGAGAGATCCAGTACCCGCCCCTTGGCAAATGGACCACGATCATTGATGCGTACTGTGACCTGTCTTCCCGTGGACATCGATCGCACAACGGCAATAGAGCCAAGGGGCAACGTCCTGTGCGCTGCCGTCAGTTTGTGCATATCGTACCGTTCTCCGTTCGCGGTCTTGTTGCCGTGGAATCCAGGACCATACCAGGACGCAACCCCTCGCTCATGAAACCCGACAGGATATCCAGGGAATCGGTGAATGGGAGACGGTTGGGATTGGCAAGCGGTGAAAACCGTGCAGACCAAGAGCGCCGCGGCCAAAGTAAGGGAAGGATGGACCGAAACGGGCTTTGAGCCCTTCATGCTCTAGAACTCATCTAGCGATTGATCTTGGAGCAGCGCCAACGCCTTGTTCGTATTCGAGACGGTCAGGACGACAATCGCACGCTTCCCCTCGCGCGAGGGTGTGCAATAACCGCATTTGATATTGATGCGATTTTGCGTCAGCAGGTCGGCCACATCCATGAGCGCACCCGGTTGGTTCTTCAAGCTCAACAGAAGAGCCGTTTCTTCCTTGAACTTAATCTTCGCAGCCTTCAATGCCGCTCGAGCCCCGTCAAGATCCGCGACAAGTAAGCGCAGCTTTCCGGTTCCCGTCACCTCGGGCGCCGAGAACGCCTTGATATTGACCCCCGCCTCTCCTAAAACAGCAGCCACCTGAGCCATCACGCCTGGCTTGCTCTGTCCGCTAATGACTAACTGTGTTGTTGTTGGCATTGGGGTTACTCCTCCTTGCGGTCGAAATCAAAGATAGAGGCAATTCCGTTTCACCGGGATGGGTCAGAAGTGCTCAATTTTCGCGCTCATCCAACCCGGACTCTTTCAAGGGAGACCAAGACCCGTAGAGATGCTTGATGCGCGAACACGGCGCAGTCTTTCCCTGAATCCTTCTCCCACAGTCGTAGCGTATTGTGCGCCGGATACTCCTCATCGGTTGCCTCATCGACCCCCGCCTCCCCGGATAGCAGACACGCCATGGCTTCCAACTGTTCATCATCCGCCAGCTCCTTTTGCCTATCCTCAATCCGCGCGTTCTACTAATCCGTAGAGCACGAGGCCTACCTGAGATCATCTTTCCCTATGAGAATTCTCGACGACATGCTGACTCGTGGCATCAGATCGAGGCACCTCATGGACGCACAAAGAAGCCGTTAGAGAATTTGCACCACACCATTCACAAAGCCGTACTCGTAGATGCTACTGAACCGGAGATCCACTGACGCAGCGATCTTTTCGGCCTGTGCCCGGTTCCCCCGCGGGATCAACAGATACATCGGCACGCCGGCAACGGCGGAGCGCTTCCACTTATATTGGGTATCGGGATTCTGGAGCGAATCCTCGGTTTCAACTTCGGCCATCCACTGCATGCTATTGCCGCGCGGGCTAAATGACCATCCGGCAATATCCGATTGCTGGCCAGGATCCGCCCAAGGATTATGACCCGACATTGTCCTAATTGTGACCTTGCAGTGAAACGCCCGTGCCCATCGCTGGGCCGCCTCACTAACGACCTGGTCGTGAATCGTCTCAATCCCTTTTTCACGTAAGATCGTACTCATGGATGCCCCCCTTACATAAGACTTATGAACATCCATTTGTTGCGCCGCAGCTCACACACTTCAGGCAGGTGCCGTTTCTGACCATCGTAAATTGTTTGCACTCCGGACAGGGATCGCCTTCATAACCCTTGACCTTGGCACTCT
>CAZXNN010000460.1:0-3064 GCA_964641915.1 uncultured Nitrospira sp.
ACCCAAATTGGACGAAAAACGGCGTCATGATCCGCGAGGAACTGAATGGGAGGGCAGTCACTTGCTTCAGTTGCGATTAGTATAGGGACGATTGATGCGGTGTGACTGGCTTCATGGAAATTTTTTAAGTCTAGGGCATAGTCCCAAACCTGATCGATCGCAGCCCTTCCAAATGTCGCTTCTCCAACTTTGAATTCGACTGCAAAAATGACAGGCCCAATCAAAAGTACGGCATCGATGCGGCGACCCATTCGAGGAATGCTAAACTCAAGGAGGACAGTGCCAGAAAGTCCTCCAAGAGCTCGTCTCAGGATTCCCACTTGAGCAAGCCATGCGTCCTTTTGCGTCGGAAGGACATTATATTCCGAATTTTTCAATAATGTGCCTACAACGAAGTTCGGGTCGGCCTTCCGAAACCTTTCAAAAGAATCTCCATACCAAGCGCGGGAAATGGATGTAGTTTCGGCTTTCTTGGGAGTGCAATTCATTGTGAGGACATTAGGATACGATATCGAAGTTAAAAAACCTCATTTCTTGGAAACTCGTTGGGGTTGCCAACACCTTTCCAACTGTCAATAGTGTTGCCACGTCGGCGATTCAAAAGGTTCGGGGTTTCGATTCCCCCCAAATGGACTGTTTAAATACTTGACGGTCAAAAATCCTAACCATGAGTTGGATATCAATGAAATCCTCAAACAAATTGGCACAGCTGCGTTGATTGTGAAGTCGTAAGCCCTACTGACTTAAAAACCAATAATTACCAGGCCATTAAAAACAAAGATGATCTTTATCAAATGCTATCCCTTGAGTGAAGTAGCCTGGTGAGGATCCCACTCCGATTCCCCCCGAGTGCGTGGATATCGCCCTCCGTTACTTTGCTGACATTGGTTTTTCAAGAGTGTTCTTGATGGGCAGTAAAGTGTGGCCGACTTGAAAAAACAAGTCCGGGTAGTATTGGTGCGGGATCTGCGGTGGAGTGATTCAGTTGTCACGTTGCCACCGCTGACTCCGCCGATCTGAAACGGCCCGCCCCGCATGCCCGATACTCCCCCCGCCGAACCCGGCATCTCTTCCAGCATCGCGGCGGTCTTCCGGCAAAACCGGGTGCCCGGACTGGCGCTGAATGCCGTCGTGATCCTGCTGGTGCTCAGCTATTTCCGCGTTCCTGCCGTCGCCGGCATGTGGGAGGCGCTGGGGGCCTTCAAGCTGCGTTGGTCATTTGCCTTCTCACTGGTCGCCACCGTCTTCGCGGCGGCGCTGCTCCCTTCACTCATGCAATGGCTGATGGGAGTGTTGCCGGCAAGGGGGCGATGGCGGCGCATCGGGTTGCTCTCGCTGTTTTGGGGATACCGCGGCATGGAGATCGATCTCTTTTATCAGGTGCAGGGGTGGTTGTTTGGCGCCGGTCATGATGCCCGCACCCTGCTCGCCAAGGTAGCCGTGGACCAGTTCATCATGAGTCCCTTGTGGTTTGTGCCCACCGTGCTCATCGCCCTGCGCTGGGTGGACCTGGGAGGCTCCTGGGCCCGCACGCGGGCTTCCCTGGACCGGGTGTTCTGGACGCGCACCTGCCCTGCGGCGCTGGTGACGAATTGGTTGGTTTGGATCCCAACCCTGTCACTCGTCTACAGTCTGCCTTCGGCACTGCAGTTCCCACTTTTTTCGGTCGTGATGTGTTTTTACATTCTCATCGTGACGCTTCTGGCCCGCCCGGAGCAGTCAAGGCGGGAACCAGTTGCCATTGATTAGTATAGCTCCGACCGACCCGGCGTCCGGGAGGCTCCCCGGCGGTTCTGCAAAAACCCAGTGCGAAAGCTTCGAAGATGCTCGCCAAAGGCCTGGAAATGTTCCAATGGTCTGGCTCCATGCCCGCAAAGAATCCACTCCTCGACCTCTGGAGATCCGGGCGGCCGACCTTGAACGGTTGGCTGGCCATCCCAAGCATCCCCTCCGCTGAAGCGATGGCGCATCAGGGGTGGGACTCGTTGACGATCGACTTGCAGCATGGCTTGAGCGATTACGCCTCCGCCCTGGGAATGCTGACCGCGCTTTCCACCACCAAAACCGTGGCCATGGCACGGGTTCCCTGGCTGGAGGAGGGCATCATCATGCGGATGCTGGATGCCGGCTGCTATGGGATCATTTGCCCTATGATCAACACCGCCGGGGAGGCGCGCCGCTTTGCCCGGGCCTGTCTCTATGCCCCGGAAGGCAACCGCAGTTTTGGTCCCATCCGGGTGGGACTTCATGCCGGGCCGGACTATTACCAGAATGCCAATCAAGAGGTCCTTTCCCTCGCCATGATCGAAAGCCGGGAAGCGCTCGACCAGCTGGATGCCATCCTGGATGTGGAGGAGTTGAAGGCCATCTACATCGGGCCCGCCGATCTGTCGCTGGCATTGGGATGCACCCCGAAATTCGATCAGGAGGAAAAGCCCGTGGTGGAGGCGATCGAGCGGATTGTGGATGCCGCCAAAGCCAGGGGCAAGTGGGTCGGCATCCACAATGCCACCGTGGCCTATGCGCGGCGCATGACCGGGCTCGGGGCGGACTTTGTCACGGTGGGTTCGGATCTTCGGTTCATGGTGGCCGGCGCGTCGGAGGTGGTCGCCGAATTCCGCCGCACCGGCGGGTTTGGAGGGAGCGACGCCTGCTGACGCACCAGCGGTCCGGTGAGTGCCGGCATGAATCCCTGCACCGATGTTATCTGTCGCGGCCCGCAAGGCACACAATTTTCACCGAGCGACATGGGATATCGCTTGCCAAGAAATGTGGGCAGGGAGAACTTCGGGAATGAAGAACCGAACCGCCGACCGCTCGATCTCCCGCAAGTCAACCCCGTCGCGAGTGGCGACCACCGTGGCAACCACCGCGGTATCTTTGATCATTCTCACGGCCGCCCAGGAGCAATTGGACGCCAAAGATCCCAAGGGATTGACCATCCGGCAGAACCAATCGCAAAACGGGCGGGACGCCGCGATCGACAAATATTTCGCCCAGGGATACAACTACTGCGACGCGTTGGTCCTCGCGGCCTTCTGGGGTGAAAAATCCGCGCTCGATG